>NZ_PQWO01000017.1 GCF_003231495.1 Acaryochloris thomasi RCC1774 | reverse complement strand
TGGCGAACGCTGCGGGCAACAGCATCTCTGCTAGATTGGCCTCGCGGATTGCAATACCACCGCTCAGGCCAACTTTTAGCAGCAGCATGAAGACGATGAACTTATAAATCGGATCTGGAATGGTCAGGCGGCTATTGACGGCGGCAACGACCATGCCACCAATCAGAAAGCCAAGTGTCGGGGACTGCAACTTCGCCAAAAAGAGCGTCAAAAAATCAGACAAAAAATCCACGTTGTAATTCCTCCTTAATTAAAAAAAGTTGAATAAAGTAAGGGGGAAGCGTATTACCTCTACTGCGGCGGCGTTAAGCTCCCCAGATATTTTCGATCTGTTCACTTCACTACAGGCACAGCAGCGTTTTCACCCTCTTCGCTATCACTTTCTTCAGGTGTGATGCTCTCCTGATTTTTCAGAGACAGCTGCAACAGGGGGGGAGCCAGAAAAGTCGTCAGAATAACCATCACAATAATGGCGGCTTCCAGCGGAGCGCTTAAGGCACCGCTGGCGGACCCAATACCTGCAAAGACCAGACCGACTTCACCCCGAGGAATCATGCCCACGCCGACGGCAAGTCGATTGATGCCTGGCTTACCAAAGATGGTCCAGCCTGTGACGACTTTCCCGACGATGGCAACGACGAGTAGAAAGGCCGCAATGACCAAACCTGCTCGGTTCTCAGGTACGGTGGGGTTGAGTACGCCGAGGTTGGCTTTGGCACCAACTGTCACAAAAAAGATAGGCACTAAAATATCGGCAATAGGCATCACCTGCTGATCGAGTTCTTTGCGTTTGTCAGTTTCGTCTAGTACCAGACCGGCAGCAAAGGCCCCCAAGATTGCCTCTAAGTGAATGACGCTGGCAAGGCAGGCCATCGCTAGGGCAAAGGTAAATGCAGGAACCAGTAAAGCCCCTCGGGTCTGGAGTTTATCTGCGATCGCAACAAAGCTCTGATTAAAAAACTTACCCAGCAAGATGGAACCCAACAAAAAGGCCGTTGCGCTGACGATCAGCACCACAACATTGACCAAATCCACTTCACCCGTCTTGGCTAAGCTCGCCACCACCGCCAGAATGATAATGCCCAGTACGTCATCAATGACAGCGGCTCCGACAATAATCTGTCCTTCGGTTGATTTCAGATGACCCAACTCTGACAGTACTTTTGACGTAATGCCGATACTGGTTGCCGTTAGAGCCGCGCCTGCAAAAATGGCTGGAATAATCGGTACGTGAAAGAACACCACCAGTCCGACTGTTCCTAACGTGAAAGGAGCAACCACTCCCACCACCGCGACAATGGCTGCCTGATAGCCCACCTTGCCCAGCTCTCGCAGGTCGGATTCTAGACCGATTTCAAACAGCAGCACGATCACGCCCAGCTCGGCCAAGACGGAAATCACTTCGCTCTGACTTGTAAAGATATGGGCGACCGCTTCAGCATCTAGATCCCCCAGCCACTGCAGCGTCGTCATCAACAAAGAGTCCGTTGCTGCAGCTCCTGCCTCGGGGAAAACAATTAGGTGTAGAGCAGAAACGCCTACGATCACACCCCCCACAAGTTCACCTAGAACAGGCGGCAGGTCGAGACGTTTTGAGAGTTCGCCCCCCAGCTTACTCATCAGATAAACGATAATGAGCGTTAGCAAAACGCCCGTGAGGACAAAGGGGGCATACTCTGCCTCTGGTGTGGTTGCAAGGAGAGAGGGCATCGGAGGCCCCTCGCCAGGAATCATCAAACGAGTCATCGATAGCATGGTAGAACACCTTAGATGAGGAGTGATTAGTCAGCAATAGAAATCGAAGCTAGGAAAATGATGGGTCTAGCAGGCATTGCTCTAAGCCCTGAAGTCAATACCTGCTGATAACCACCAGATCTAGAGGGTCGGTGAGACATCTAGCCCAGGTGAGGGGCGATTAGATGCTGAGAAGGTTACGGACGCTGCGGCCTTTAATGCCTCTGCTCGATCCATGTATAGATTCTGGGGAGGAATCAAGCTCAAGACGTTCATCTTCTCTAAGCGACGCTTGGTTTGTCCCGCCGCACCGACGATGTAGACGGTGCGATCGCTCTCGGCAGCTTCCTTCACCGCGTTTTCGAGCGCCAGAGAAGAGGTCACGCCCATGTGTGGCACTTCACTGAGGTCAAAAACAATCGCATCGCACTCTCCAATGGCGTGGTGTTCTCTCGAGATCGCCTTGGCGACTCCGAAAATCATAGGGCCACTCAACTGGAATAATAGAACCCGACCGTTGGCTTCATCTAACCAGCGCTTCTCGTTGGCATTTAGGCGAACGGCATCGTCAGCATCGCTAATCGCTTTGACCGACTCCGAGCGTAATGCGCTCATCCGATCAATGGTGAGAACATTCGCAACGAAAATGCCAACACCCACTGCTGTAATCAGGTCCACCAAAACTGTGAGGATAATGACCCCATACATGATCAGGGCCGCTTTTATGGAAATTTGATGGGCTCGCTTTAAAAAGTCCCAGTCAATAATGTCAATACCGACCTTGAGGGCAATCCCCGCCAGGACCGCGAGCGGAATCATGGCCGCTAACTTTGCTGCACCTAGAATCACAACGAGCAACATGCCAGCTCTTACTAGACCTGATAACGCTGAACGTCCTCCTGCCTGGATGTTGACCACCGTACCCATCGTAGCCCCGGCCCCAGCAATACCGCCAAACAAGCCAGACATGATATTACCAATGCCTTGACCAATCAGCTCCTTATTAGAGTCGTGCTCAGTGCGAGTTAAACTATCGGCAACGACTGATGTGAGTAGAGCATCAATACAGCCCAGCATTCCTAAGACCGCTGCATCAACAAACATAAGCTGAAGCTGGTCGCCACTAAACCGTGGGAGCTGGAGCGCAGGGAAGCCAGCGGTAATTTCACCAATTCGGCGAATCGCCTCTGCGTCTGGGAACAGCACAAACCCAATAACGGTACCGACAATTAGAGCAACGAGTTGAGGTGGTACAAAGCGCTTGAACTTTGATGGCATAAACCAAATGATGGCAACCGTCATCACAGCTAGCCCCGTCTCCCCGAGCTGAATGTTCGAGATCAGCTCAGGAATCGCCTGCAGGGTGCCAATCACGCCCCCTTTCGGGCTAGCCTGCCCTAAGAATGGAGCCAACTGCAGAATCACAAGAATGATGCCAATCCCGGACATAAAGCCCGAAATCACCGTATAGGGCATCATCGTGACATACCTACCGAGCCGCAGCGATCCAAAAATGATCTGGAACACACCGGCCATCATGACAACGGTAAAGGCCATTGCCAAACCGTTCTCGGGATTTGCTGCCGTTAGGTTTGCAATTACCGCTGTCATCACCACCGTCATCGGGCCAGTGGGTTCAGAGATCAGCGTGGGTGTCCCCCCAAACAGAGCGGCAAAGAAGCCAACAATAACGGCCCCCCAGAGACCCGACGCTGCACCCGCACCAGAGGCAACACCAAAGGCCAGAGCCATTGGCAGAGCAATAACGGCTGCGGTGGCACCGCCAAAGATGTCACCGCGTAAATTGCGAAAATGAATTTTATTAGTCAGTTGCATAAAGCATGATTAAAAACGACGGAGTTAAGGGAGCAGCACCCAATCGTTCTAGCTATCAATAGAGAATTCGATTAGAAGCGCTCTGACTTCAACAATACCCTGGCGTCAAGAAGAATAGAGAACCAAAAGAGGGGGATTGCGCACCTGAACCCCTGTCGGCAAAACTATCCGTTTCACTTGTGAGATAGAAAAAAATCTATAGATAAAAGAAAAGAAAAAGCCCGAAGTCATATTGTTGCCTCGCAGCATTAATTAATCAAGTATTGTTAACTGTCTTAAATCATAAACGCCACCGGCAATAGACTCAAGGCAACCTTTTTTATCAAAAGCATAGACTTAAGACTATGCAAAATGACGCCATTTTACTATCTCGCGGAGCGGAAGCTCGGAACCTGAGCCATTCTCGCCAGCAATATCAGAGTTCAAGAAATATGAGATAAATGGAGCACAGTTATAGCAGTACCCGGCTGAGTTAGGACAGCCCTCCTTTAGCACAGCCCTTCTTTAGAGATGGGTTTCAGCCATCTTTATGTCCTAATCAATACGTGTACCGCTATACCTCAAGGTCGCCAAGGGAACTGTCGAAAATTTGGATCGCGCTTCTCTAAAAAAGCAGACTTGCCTTCACTGCCTTCTTCATTCATGTAGTACAGCATCGTTGCATTGCCCGCCAACTCTTGTAGCCCTGCTTGACCGTCACAGTCTGCATTAAAGGCAGATTTGAGACAGCGAATCGCCAGCGGACTTTTATCTAGAATCTCATTAGCCCAGCGTACGCCTTCAGCTTCGAGTTCAGCGATAGGGACAACGCAGTTTACTAAGCCCATCTCCATTGCCTCTTGGGCACTATACTGACGGCAGAGGAACCAGATTTCACGGGCCTTCTTCTGCCCCACGAGTCGAGCAAGATAGCTAGCTCCGAATCCACCATCAAAGCTTCCCACTTTAGGACCGGTTTGGCCGAAAATAGCGTTGTCAGCCGCAATCGTCAGATCGCAGATCACATGAAGCACGTGACCGCCTCCAATTGCATAGCCTGCCACTAGCGCAATGACGACCTTAGGAATCGACCGGATCAGGCGCTGCAAATCTAAAACATTTAGGCGCGGAACACCTGATTCATCGACGTATCCAGCCTCACCTCTCACACTTTGGTCACCCCCAGAGCAAAAAGCATACTTGCCGTCTGTGTGAGGACCGGCTCCGGTCAGTAGAATAACGCCAATCTTGGGGTCTTCGCGGGCATCGGTAAAAGCGGCATACATTTCAAAGACGGTTTGGGGCCGGAAAGCATTGCGTTTGTGGGGCCGATTAATCGTGATTTTCGCAATGCCATCTGCTTTGTGGTAGAGAATATCTTCGTAGGTTTTGACCGACTGCCAGGCAATAGACATAGAGATGAATTCAGCGTTACGTTGAGCATGACGTTATCGGTGCTATCGCCTATCATTCGACAGCGCCTTGTGAATTTTACCCTGACTGAACGCCTCAAAAATTGGACTTCATCATGATGACGCCACTTCGGGCCCCTCAGCTCCTCACTGATCCGTGGCTCCTGCAGCCGACATCCACTTCAATTACGGTGGCCTGGTTCACTGAATTTCGAGGCATCAAACACCGAGTCATCTATGGCGAAGGGCTAGAGCAGAGGGCAACAACGACACAGCTCACGCGCGCGCGTGAAGACGCTCAGTCCCGTCTAGACTCCACACTCCAGATGACAGAGGCTCCCCAGCTGCGTTTGGTCTGGAGGCATGCAGCAACTGTCACAGGGTTAGTTCCAGGCCAAAAGCATTTCTATTATGTTGAAAGCATCCATGAGGATGGGGGCGTTATTCAGAGTCGTTCATTTACCCTGGCTCCTGCTCCTGCCATGGGGACGGCCTTAAAGATCTTGCTGACCTCTGACCATCAGCTCAAGCCAATGGTCGCAGCTAATCTCCAAAAGGTTATGGAAACGATTGGCCCAGTGAATGCCGTTTTTTATGCTGGAGACCTTGTGAATGTGCCGGATCGTGCGTCTGAGTGGTTTGACGATGCGCGGGGCAATGCGTGGTTTCGCTGTCTTCAGGGGCGAGCGGGGGGCGCATATCGTGGCGGAGAATTGCTTCAGAATGCGCCCATTTTTACGGCGGTAGGCAATCATGAGGTCATGGGGCGTTACTCTGAGCACCATAGTTTACATGCCCAGTTCAAAGATCCGGTTCCGGTATCTGCCGCTGCGCAGCAAAACTCGCTTCGTGATCAGAGCTTCAACACAATTACCTATGATGAAATCTTTGGCTCAGTGGATGCCCCTAAGTATTACGCGGTTACCTTTGGGGATGTGCGGCTGATTGTTCTCTACGTTGCCAATGTCTTTCGGTCTCCGGCCCTCACGTCTTCGACCAAAGGCAAGTATCAGGAGAGAGAGCAAGATTTGCAACACCCAGACCAGTGGGGCCACGGTCAGCATATTTTTGAATCCATCGCGCCGAACAGCCCTCAATATCAGTGGCTGCAGACAGAGTTAAAAAGTGAAGCCTTTCAGAAGGCCAAGTATAAAGTTGCCATGTGGCATCATCCGGTGCATTCACTGGGTGGAAATGTCGTGCCTGCCTACACAGATCCGGTGCCGGTGATTGATCGAGATGCGGCAGGTCAAGTTCGAAGGGTTCGCTACGAGTATCCGCAGGACGCAGATTATCTGATGCATGATATTTTGCCGCTGCTCGAAGAAGCGGGTGTGCAGCTTGCCCTCTACGGCCACTGTCATTTATGGAATCGCTTTGTGAGCCAGACCGGAACTCACTATTTAGAAACGTCAAATGTCGGCAACTCCTATGGCGCTGCTGTCAGAGACCATAGCCGTATTGTCCCTGCTACCTATCAAGAGAACTACGCGGCGACGGGGAACCCCAACGGTTTGGAGCCAGTTGTACCGACAATCGCTCCGCTGAAAGGTCTGACCGGTCAACCGCTACCCTATATCGCTAGTAACAGCATCACCGTCTTCACCATTCTCGATACGGGAACGGGTACCGTCAGCAGCTATCGCTTTGATACTCAGAAGCCAGATGCGCCCGCCCTTAAATTTGATGAATTTTCGTTGTGAGTCAATCTCTTAGCGGGCTGCAACTAAACTGAAATGTGTCTCACCTTCTCTTGAGCTTCAATGCAACGACGGCATAGCTGCGAGGACCAAGATCCCAGAGCCAGGGACCAATCGGTTCTATCGTGGTAACTTGCTCGCTCAACTCAGGATCTTGGCGAAAGAGATTCATTAACACTGCTGGGTTGACCCCGTGGAAGAAATTGCCGTCTTTAATCAGTTGACTCAATACTTGGCTGAGATTGTGTGTCGGCACTGATGCCAATCCTGGATAGGAGGTTGAAGAGACGACATCTGTAAACAGTAAGCTAGTGCCACCTGAGACTGTTAGCTGCATCAGGTGCCGCAGATGCCCCATCCGAATGGCTTGAATTAACGCTAGAAATCGTTGATGCTCCTCTCCGACAGCATCAACGACAGTTTTGATCAACTGACTCAGAATGCAGGTGGAAGCAACAACATCGAAAGGACCAGGAATCCTTTTTAGGCTATGAATGGGGTGATCTAAAAAGGCTGCAATATCGGTCTCTGAAACATGGGTATCTGAAGACCAGTTGGCTATTTGATCTAGCATTCCTGTTAAATCAATATCGCCGTGAACATGAATACGAGAGTGGTTCGCAAGGTTCTGTCTTACAACACCTTGGTCTAATGCGTTTGTATCAATGTCAACGAGGTGAACTTCACGGTGAAATTGAACGAGTGTTTGCAAATCCAAGTCATTACAGTTCCCGGCGCCCAAAATGCATAAACGAGAGCCATCTACTCCCTGCATGAGTTGTGAGGTGACGCGATCGCGGTGGTCGGCAAAGACATCCCAGGCGTTGCGACTGCTGAGATTAAAATCAGTCTGGCGCTGGATGAGTAAGTTCATTGGGGCGTTATTCTTTGAAGATCAATCTCTTCAGTGGTGAAAGGGCACAGTTAAAAGCGGCAATAATGCTAACAGGATCCAGCTCCACGACCTAGCACTGGGGCCTGCGGTTTCTTCTGGAGCTGCTAACAGTGCATCGATGCGCTCTTCGATGCGACTTTGAGGTGCGGCGGGGCTAAAGGAGGCACAGAGGGCATCAGACCATAGCGGCGACTGCACCATGAGCATCAGCGATTCTGCTAGCAAGAGACCGTCAACTCGCTGTGCGGCCCATCGGTCAGCCCGTAGCTCCCGCAAAATCAATAATTCTTGCCAGATGGCTTCAGCTTCAGGTAGCCATCGTGTCCACTGATGAATCCATCCCAGCCAAAAAAACCAAAAGGTATCTCGATAGTGCTGGTGAGCCTGTTCGTGAACCAGAATGGCGGCAATTTGTTCTGGTGTGAAGGTATCGAGCAATCCTTGGCTAAACACTAGCTCAGATTTCCAAAAGCCCATTCGGGCGATGAAGGGGGTGGAGGTATTGAGGTAGCGTCCCGTTTGATTGTGGAGTTTTATACAGGGATAGTGGTTGAGCTGATGCAGTGTTTGCCAAGCTCGGTGGGTGTAACGTAGGCCTGCAATTAATAGAATGACCAAAAAGCTAGCGGCCAGTAGCGTACTGGTCCAACCTGTATGGCCCCAGATCATTTGGCCCTGCGGTCCCATCAGCAGGATGGAGATTGCGGTCATCAAGAGCAGCAGGGGCGGCACTAAAAAGCGAACTAGGGCCTGCTGCCATTGATGTGTATCGACTGCGGCAAGTGGCCAATTGAGTCGTAATCCGTAGGCTAGAACTAGGGCACTGAGGATCAGGAGTACATGCATGGGTCAGTCCTCCCGTGCCTTGCGAGCGTCTTTGATTTTTTTTGCGATCGCATCTATCTGTTCCACACTAGCCTGATCGAGGCTATCGGCGAAGGTGGCCACCACATCGGCATTTCCTACGGCTAGAAACTGCTGCAGATGCTTGTGTGCCCACAGGGACTGCGCCTGTGCAGGCGATAAAAGGGCTTTCCAGGTGAAGCTGCGGTTGTGTTTATCGCAGGCGAGCCACCCTTTCTTAGTGAGCCGGTTGAGAACTGTCGTGACAGAGGTGTAGGCCAATTCTCGGTTGGGCTGTGTCAGAATCTTGTCGTGGACGGCCTTTACAGTGGCCGGACCTAGTTCCCAGACAATCGTGAAAATTTCTTCTTCTAGAGGACCAAGGGAAAGTTGCTGGGGGCGGTAGTTCGGGAGGGCAGCCATGCATAGCCTGGGTGTAATTTCCCCCATTTTAAGCTGTTGTCAGCTTAGAGTGAAACAATTTATCTACTGTCTCTCAGTTCAAAGCAATACCGATTCTTCGCGGTTTGAAATGTCGAATCAGCGAATGTACTGGTATGAGGAAAGTGAGCGATGTCGGAACGGCCCACAACCCCAAGCTGTCTTAAGCCCTCACCCTTGAGTAAGATAACAATACGCCAATGTCCTCAACTCGATGATCTGATGTCACCCTTTCATAAGCGTGACGTTAGCGCAGTTGCCAACTTCATGCGTGCATCGTTCATCTAGGAATTTGTGTTCATAAGCGTTCAGATCAATAGGAGAGAATTATGATAGCCAGTACATTAAGCGCTCAAGAATTGTTCCGTGCTGCTTACGAGAATCGTTACACCTGGGACAAAGGATTCCCTGGTTATACAGCTGATGTGACCTATAAAGCTGGTGACCAAGAAATTAAAGGACAGGCGCGTGTCGGCGCAGACCTGAAGCTAGAGGTGCTTGGGGTTGAAGATGAGGACGCCAAGAAAGCGATTCACGGTCAACTATTTGAAATGTCCATTCACCGGGTCCGCCGCACCTTTGACGAAACTCACGGGAAGAACTCTTTTTCGTTTGGAGAGACAAAAGCCGACGGAGCCGTGGAGATTTTAATGGGTGGCAAAGCTGAAGGTGATAAATATGAACTCAAGGACAACGAAGTGACAATGGTGCACCGTCACATTCATGGTGTTGTAGTGACGATTCATACCTTTAGTAGTCATGACACGGGAGAAGGATATCTGTCTCATCGTTATGACTCGGTTTACCACGATCCTAAATCGGGCGAGCAGAAGGGCGGTAAGAGTGTCTTTGAAGATGAGTACCAGCAGGTCGGGAATTATTTTGTCTTGTCTCGCCGTCTGATTGAAACAGACTCAGAGGGACAAGTGCAGGCCCAGGAATTCCGGTTCACGAATATCGAACAACTTGATGCCGCAGCCTAGCAAACCCGCTCCAGACCATCTTCAAGCAAGCAGTCATCGTTGAATCTATAGAGACCTTTCAACGGTTGCTCAACGAAGATGCATGATTTCAGTAACGTGCCGATCTTCAACGGTTGAGGAGAATTACTGAGAGCAAACCGAAAAAAGCCCTGTACAGGTTGTACAGGGCTTTTTGATTGAGAAGCTGGTGACATGACTCGAACATGCGACCGGCTGATTACAAATCAGCTGCTCTACCAACTGAGCTACACCAGCGAAGAATGCTTATCGATTATATACTCACGACCTCACGGTGAATAGGGTAATCTCAAAAATTCTTCAAAACTTTTGTCTGTATGGGGTTTAGGAACTTTGGTTGTGGGCTTTAGCTGGATACAGTGTCACCTTCTTTGCTAATCCCACAGATTTCAAGACTGAGATCGCCCACCAGGTCACATCAACCTCCCACCAGCGAAAGCCTGACTTAGCCACATGGGGATAGGCATGGTGGTTGTTATGCCAGCCTTCACCATAGGTCAAAAGCGATACCCACCAAAGATTTCGAGCATCATCGTCAGAGCCTTCAAAGGTACGATACCCAAACATATGGGTGGCAGAGTTCACAAACCAGGTAGAGTGCCACAGCAGGACAGAGCGAACGAAGATGCCATAAATCACAAAGGACCAGCCGCCAAAGGCATACAGCAAGGCTGCTAAGGGAAGCTGAAGCAGCAGAAAAGCATGATCCAAGAAACGATAAAAGGGCTGTTTCGCGAGATCGGGCGCCAGCTTTCGGTACTGTTGCGGGTCAAAAAAATCTTTTTTGGGGTAGAGAACCCAGAGAATATGGCTCCACCAGAAGCCTCGCTCGGCTGAGTAGGGGTCTTTAATGACGTCTTCGGTGTGGGCGTGATGCTGACGATGACCACCGACCCAAAAGGTTGGACTGCCTTGGATTGCCATTGCGCCTAGAAGTGCGATCGCATATTCCAACCACTTTGGTACTTGAAAACTTCGGTGGCTGAGCAGCCGGTGATAGCCCAGACAAATCCCAATACCGCCAAATAGCCAGTGCAAGAGAACGGCAACGCCAAGCGCCGACCAAGAGAAGTAAAGGGGAGCCAGCAGTGCGACCGCATGGAAAGCGGCAAAGAAGCCCACATTCGTCCAATTAAGCGCAGGCAAATCGCTGCCAGGGGCAGTACCCAAAGTTTGTGCTGTCATAACCAATCCTAAGAATAAATCGCCGACTCTATTCAAGCCAGGGGTTAAGAGCGCCAAAGCAACCTCGATTTTTCGTCGCTTGACCGCTACAGTAAGAAAGCAAGTGTTACTTGCATAGCCCAATGCTAACAAGTTTAATTTGATTCTGCAAGTGTTACTTGCATTTCTGGCTTATGGCTTCCCGATCAACCCGTCAACGTCTGATTAAGTCTGCCTTAGAGTTATTTATGGCTCAGGGAGTGAATGGAACGACGACGCGTCAGATTGCTGAAGCAGCGGACGTGAACGAGGTGACGCTTTTCCGGCAGTTTGGCAATAAGCATGGCCTCTTGCTGGCGGTGTTAGAAGAGTCTGCTGCTTTGAAAGCCCTGGGGGAATCTCTGGTGCAAGGTAGCTCGACCGGCAGTGCGGGGCAGGGATTAAGGCAGTATGCAAGTGTTTACTTGCATGCGCTGGAGCGGGTGCCGAAGCTGATTCGGTCGCTGGTGGGGGAGGCGGATCAGTATCCGGAGGAGCATCGGCGGGCGTTAGGGCAAGGGCTAACGGAGGCCAATCGTTATGTGGCTCAATATCTGCAGCAGGGTATTAACCGAGGTGACTTTCAGGCACGGCTTCCGGCGGAGAAGTTGGCGGGGCTGCTTAACGGAATGCTGCTGGGCTATGCGGTAATTGAGTTCACGAGCGAGTTCCATCAGCTTTGGGAGAGCCGAGACGCATTTCTCGATCATGTAGTACAGCTTTTGCAGGGAGCGGAAGTGTCTCCATCATCAGCGCTCTCGCGGGTGTCAGAAGCACCCGTGGCCGAAGCTAGCGTTGCAGATTTGTCGGCTTCTCTAGTCCATCAAATTTTGCGGCAGGCGAAGAAGGTAAGTCTGCAGGACTATGCGTTGGCCTATGTTTTGTTTGGGGCTGGGGTTGCGGCAAAAGATGTTGTGGGGTTGATGCGATCGCAACAAATCTGCGATAGCCATCAGCATCTCCTCCAGGTTGGGACTCGACAGGTCCCCGTGAACCAGTGGATCATGGGCAATCGCTACGGGTCATATACGGCGAACCCTCTGACTAAATGGCTCAAAAGTCGCAAAGACAAGCAGCCTCATTTGTTTTTGAATGAATTAGATCAACCAGTTGCGATTGCAAACATCAAAACCCGCTGGCAACTCTGGACCGACAGCATCACCACACCCGAAGGATCACCGATTCTTGCCCAAACCCAACAAACTTGGTGTATCGATATGCTGCTGCGGGGCATGAGTCTAGAAAATCTCAGCATTCTCACCGGCTGGGATTTAGAGAGTCTGCAGCCCTATGCTCGCCGTGCTGAAGAAATTGCAGCTATTGAGCAGGCCACTCGCCTTGATCAAAAGCCAAATAGCTGAGTATTCGAATAGAATCCTGCATTCAGATCCTAGCTCCATATTCTTTGAAGCAGATAGCTCTCCTTCTTTGGAATATACACTTAGTAAATAGATTTTTCTTAGACTTACATCTCGCAGTAAGCCCGAATAATCATTCGATTCTGGAGAGACCTTGCAATGGTACTACTAAACGGAACACCGTCCGGTGAAGTACATGAACAATATTTTGGAACAGGACCACCGATTCATAAAACATAAAGTCAAGGCAGGACTGGGCTTTCAGAACTTCTGGAGCGCCAAGCGAACGATACGAGGATACGAGACAATGAATGCGATTCGGAAGGGGCAGATCGTCGGCATTGAGAAAGGAGATATCCGGTCTCAGAATCACTTCATTTCCGAGATCTTTGGGGTTGCTGTTTAAAAAATCAGGGGGAAGCTTCCATTCTTGTGCCCTGAAAAGTTAATGCAACAGAACCGACATTCTACTGTCTGGGAGAACCCTAAAAAGAAACGAGAAATTAAAGCTGTACTGACCAAGCTTGATAAGTTACTCAACTCATAGAAGATAGAAAGTGGGCATTGTTTTTTATTTGTTACCTAACGTGACAACTGGTAGCGGATATCGGCAGTGAGAACATAACCGCCGATATCCCAACGCAGAAACTGTAATGAAAACAAAATAAGAATGGTGCAAAAACCCTTATCCCTTTTTCAGAGATATAGTATTTGAAACCCCATCAAAATAGTAGTAACTTGTTCTGCCATTGAGTCTGACTACCTTTGAAGTAAATTGTTTATCATTTGCATATTTATCAAACTCGAGTAGAGGTAATGCAATACTGCCTTTTCTGCATCTGCTATCACCTCCAATGATCTTGTTGTGGGTGTATTGACCTCCTGGTGATAACTGGTATTTGTTTCCATCAATCCAATAGATCTGTTGCTTACTAGTCTGATTTGCAATCGTTACTATATAGTTGCGACGATTATGATTCGCTCTGCAAGAACGAGAACGATGGTGATGCACGCGGAAGACTTTACGGTGGTGAGGGTGGAAGACTTTATGGTGGCGGGAGCGGAATATTTTTATGTGTGAGCCTGCCAACGCTCCTTCATTGAGCACGGTTCCCATAAGCAAAGACGCTGTAATAAGCGAAGAACCAAGTAGTTTCATATTCATGGTAGTAACTCAAAATATGTATTGAACTCTTTAATCCCATTAGACCCAACAGATGGCTACGTTCAGGGCTGAGAAAGGCTAACTTATGGCTAACTTATGGCTGAGATGCCATCCCGGTCAGAACAAAACTTCCACGGCAGAGTTGGATGGAGGCAAACGGTTCTGTTGCGTTAACTGTGACCTGAGATGGTAGGTTGAGATTCTTGCGGTTCCAGCTTTCCAGCAATGCCAGTTGATCAACCTTTCAAACGACGCCGCTTTCCATCCTTCATCATCTTGATGGCTGTACGCTGGTATCTTCGCTATCGCTTGAGCTATCAAGATGTTGTTGACATGCTCAGTGAGCGAGGGATCTACGTCAACCGTTTCAGTATTTACAGGTGGGTGCAGCGATATAGCCCAGAGTTAAATGAGCGGTGTCGCCCGCCGTCACTTGTGCCCCACCCATGACTCATGGAGAATCGATGAAACATACATCGATATCCAGGGACGGTCCTATTACCTCTGGAGAGCAATTGATTCATCGGGTTTCATGCTCGACTTTTTGCTCATGGCAAGGCGGGACACCAACGCCGCTAAACGCTTTCTGCGTAAGGTCTTACAGCGAGAGCATGTAGAGCAGATGCCCAGAGTCATCAATACGGATAAGTACGCCGTCTATCCTGGCGCAATTGAGGCTCTCCAACAGTCAGGTGAGTTATCTGAAGCGACGGAACACCGTCCGGTGAAGTACATGAACAATATTTTGGAACAGGACCACCGATTCATAAAACATAAAGTCAAGGCAGGACTGGGCTTTCAGAACTTCTGGAGCGCCAAGCGAACGATCCGAGGATACGAGACAATGAATGCGATTCGGAAGGGGCAGATCGTCGGCATTGAGAAAGGATATCTCCGGTCTCAGAATCACTTCATTTCCGAGATCTTTGGGGTTGCTGTTTAAAAAATCAGGGGGAAGCTTCCATTCTTGTGCCCTGAAAAGTTAATGCAACAGAACCGCTATGTCTTCGTATGTTTTGCTTGTCAGGATCAAGCTAAATTTTTACTTCAATCCTCCTGAGTAATCAATTCAATTCAAAACAATAAAATTGATCCACAGCGAGATCTCAGCAATGCGCAATTTTTCTGTAAGCATCACTTGTATAAAATAGATCTCCGAGGGGCTGATACTGAGAAACGCTATCATTAATTTATATAAACAACCTCTACCTCATGCCCCAAGCGCAACAGGTACCTTCACCGACTGGCTGCAAAGTCGTCGTAATCGGAGCCGGGATCGGTGGTCTCACGGCAGCATCTCTATTGGCGCACCGAGGCTATCAGGTCAAAATCTTTGAGCAAGCCCAAATCCCTGGCGGATGTGCCTCAACCTTCAAGCGTCGAGGATTCACCTTTGATGTGGGTGCTACCCAGGTTGCGGGCCTCGAACCTGGCGGCATTCATCACCGCATCTTCACTGAACTCGGTATCGATCTCCCTGCCGCTAGTCCCTGCGATCCGGCCTGCGCTGTTTTCTTGCCTGGAGAAGATCGCCCCATCTCTGTTTGGCGCGATCCTGACCAGTGGAAAGCCGAGCGCCAACGACAGTTCCCCGGCAGTGAGAGGTTTTGGCAACTGATGGCCGATCTTTTTGAGGTCAATTGGGCTTTCCAGTCCCGCGACCCCGTGATTCCGCCCCGCAGCCCTTGGGATGTGTGGCAGGCTGTGCAGGCGCTGCGGCCTGCCACGCTAAAGACAGTCCCCCATATCTTTTCCACTGTAGGGCAGACGCTCCGAGCGTTTGGATTGGGGCATGATCATCGCCTCAAAACATTTTTAGATTTACAGCTCAAGCTTTATTCCCAAGTGGATGCCGAAGAAACGGCTCTACTCTATGCCGCTACTGCACTTGGAGTATCGCAGCATCCTCAGGGACTTTCCCACCTATACGGCAGTATGCAGGTACTCAGCGATTGCTTGGTCGAAGCGCTCAAAAAATCTGCTGGAGAGCTCTATCTAGGACACTCAGTGCAGAGCATCCAGAAAAAGGACGACGCAAATCTCCCCTTCAAAGTTCAAGGGCATGATACCAAGGAGAACGAGTGGATCGAAGCGGCGGACCACGTTGTCGCTAACGTTACAGTGCAAAATCTAGTTGATCTATTGGGGAAGGCAGCTCCGGCCAGCTATCAAAAGCGAGTCCAGGGACTGCCGACCGCCTCCGGTGCTTTCGTTGTTTATTTAGGTGTTGCAGCTGAAGCGATTCCTGATGACTGTCCACCGCATCTGCAGTTTCTTTATGATGCTGACGGACCCATTGCTGAGAATAACTCCCTATTTGTTTCTGTCAGTCGCCCGGGTGATGGTCGTGCAACCGATGGTCAGGCAACGATTATCGCCTCTACCTTTACCGACCCAGATCAGTGGGAGCAGACCGACGATTATGAAGGCTTGAAAGAGAAGTATGCGGAAGATGCGATCGCAAACCTCAGTCAATACTTCACCCTCAACGCAAACACCATCATCCACCAAGAAGCCGGAACTCCCCGCACCTTTGAACGTTTTACCGCTCGCCAGAAAGGCATCGTCGGCGGTATCGGTCAGCGCGTCCCTAACTTTGGCCCCTTTGGTTTCTCCACCCGCACCCCCATCAAAGGACTTTGGCTCGTAGGTGACTCCACCCATCCCGGCGAAGGAACCGCAGGCGTTAGCTACTCTGCCCTGACCGCCGTTAAGCAGATTCAGGCGATGTCATAAACGGTCCAGTCATTGATCCCTGGCACCCGTAATATCAGAGATCGGAATCTTAAAAGTGCAGCGGCTAGCTGTATAGCTTACCCACGTACTCCTCATAACCGTTGTAGGGCAGTGTGGGCTGCTTCTCCCATGCATAGGAATTAGAGCCGGTCCCCAGTAAGCGTTCTTGAGACTGCGACCATCGAGGGTGTGGCACTTTCGGATCGACATTTGCAGTGAATCCGTATTCATTCGGTGACAGCGAATTCCAGAACGTCGCCGGCTGCTGGTCAAGAAACTCAATTTTGACAATGGATTTAGCTCCCTTAAACCCATATTTCCAAGGTAGAACCATCCTTAAAGGAGCACCATGCTGCTTCGGGAGTTCCCGGCCGTATATACCCACCGCGAAAAAGGCCAGTTCGTTGGCCATCTCAGCAATACTTAAGCCCTCTGTATAGGGCCAAGGCAGTGAGCCAGGTAAGAAACCAGGACCGGGGCAGACTGCCGGATCATAGAAAGAAGTAAAGCGAACAAATTTGGCCGTTGCCTTTGGCTCAACCTCCTTGAGCAGCGCTCGCATCGGAAAACCCACCCAGGGCACCACCATTGCCCAGGCTTCCACACAGCGAAATCGATAGATGCGCTCCTCTAGCGGGAATCGCTGCTTGAGATCATCGACATTATAGGTACGCGGATTATTGACCTGACCTGTCACCTCCACCTGCCAGTCGTTGAGCGGTAGCTTTTGCGCCGCCTTCCAAATTTGTTTATTGCCGCCAAACTCGTAGAAATTGTTGTAGCCAGCGGCTAAATCCTGAGGTGTTGCCGAACGATTGACCGTATAGCGAGTATTGCGTTCAGCCTCTAGCCGCGACGTTTTGAAGGTCGCAGCCAGCTCTGAAGGGTCCCCCGTTTTTGACTGGCGGACACAGCTCGCCGTCGAGAATGCAGCCATCCCTATGCCCATCCCCCCTAGCCCTTTGAGCAGTCGACGTCGTTGGTAGAAGACCGTTTCTGACGTCATCCGCTGCCGTTGCCTCTGCCACGGTTTCGGGGATCGAATTAAAACCATACTGCTCTCAATGCTCCGCTGCCAAAGGGCGACATCTTCTTACGGCCAAGATATCTTTAAACTGTACGCTGCTTACCGACGCAAGAGGGTCAGGGTCTAATACTATGAATATTCACTGATGTATACCAGAGCCTTAAGGCAAGGAAGAGGGGATGACAGACCCTGCAGCAGAATCTCAAATTGACCTCATTCGAGATCGGCACAAACAGCTCAAACGGCAGCGGCAAAATCGCTTCCTGCAGGCCGCTTGGCGAACGCTCGTGACCCTGAGCGTAGCTGTTGGCCTTGGCTGGGCCGTGAGTCAACCAGAATGGAAGCTTCGACAGCAGAGTCAGATTGCGATTTCGGGCAATAATCAACTGTCAACCGCTGGGCTGGAATCACTCCTACCCTTCTCCTTTCCGCTATCGCTGATTCGATTAGAACCGCAACGGATTGAGACGGTCCTACAAAAGCACGCCCATATTCAACAGGTGCTCGTTTCACGAAAGCTCTTTCCCCCCAGAGCAACTATTTTTGTTCAAGAGCGGCCCCCGGTGGCGATTACAAGATGCGATCGCTGTTTACTCGTTACAGACCCCGGCGATTCCAAAGCCCTGAAAATTGGCCCTGCAGACACCTGGATCCTTGACGATCAGGGCGTTGCATTACCAGCACAGTATTACCCTGCCTTCGCAAACGCCAAAGATCTACCCGCTCTCGAAATGGAGAACTTCTTAAGTCCTCTCCCCGAAACCGCAGTAGCTCCCCTCAAAAAAATAGCCGCAGCGCAAAACGCTAAACCAATGATTCTGAATCAACAGAAACAGAAACAGTGGCAGCGCATGTATTCAGTCCTGCAGAGCAGTTCGGTCATCAAATCAGATAGCCCCGTTCAGCTTTCATCTATTAACTGGCAAGATCTTGCCAATCTTAAGCTAAAGACGAAGTTAGGTGAAATTCATCTTGGTTCTGATGACAGTCACTTCGCTAAGCAGCTAAAAGCGTTAGATGAGATGCGATCCCTAAGTGACACCATTGATATAGAACAGATTGTTTATATTGACCTGCAAAATCCAGACCAGCCGGATTTAGAAATGCGTAATCCTCCAGAGCCTTCAGTGCCGCCCACCTAATCAAGGAAATTCCTCTATTTCATCTTTTTCGGCTGTTTTAGAAAGAAATTAGCCATTAAATAGAGAAAATCTCTTCAATTCTGTATCTATCGAGGCAATTGAGGTTGTGTTTCGGTCTCTGTGATTGGTTTTTCGGAACACTTGCCCTATACTTGCCCTAAGGTTTACGCGACGTCTCATTTACATTTGCCGTTTATTCACTCCCCCAATGACATTTGAAGAGCAGAATCGTTCTGTCCCGCCTCGTTCAAAAATTAATTTAGATCATCTCAATTCCAGTGCGGGTGACTCCTTTAGTGCTGGTATGCCCCAGAGTACTGAAGGGTTTGATGATTTGGATTCCATTCTTGATAATTTGGGACCCGATAATGCTCCAGTTACTCCTTCTGTTGAGCCAGAGAGTGATTACATCATGGCGCATGGTGCAGCAAGAATTAAGGTGATGGGCGTTGGCGGTGGTGGCGGCAATGCGGTCAACCGCATGATCGAAAGTAACGTTTTGGGCGTAGAGTTTTGGCTCCTCAACACTGATGCGCAGGCTTTGTCTCAAAACTCAGACGCGCAGCGTCTTCAGGTTGGACAAAAGCTGACTCGAGGTCTAGGAGCAGGTGGTAACCCTGCCATTGGTCAAAAAGCTGCTGAAGAGTCACGAGACGAGATCTCAGCAGCCTTAGCGGACTCGGACCTCGTCTTTATTACCTGCGGCATGGGCGGGGGCACAGGAACGGGTGCCGCGCCGATTGTAGCTGAAGTCGCCAAAGAGATGGGGGCGCTGACGGTGGGCGTTGTGACCCGCCCCTTCACGTTTGAAGGGCGGCGGCGGATGCATCAGGCCGAAGAAGGTATTGCAGCGCTGCAGTCGAGGGTCGATACGCTGATTGTGATTCCCAACGACAAGATTTTGTCTGCCGTTGCAGAGCAAACGCCTGTTCAAGAGGCCTTCCGAGTGGCTGACGATATCCTGCGTCAGGGTGTGCAAGGTATCTCTGACATCATTAGTATCCCTGGCCTGATTAATGTTGACTTTGCTGATGTTCGGGCTGTGATGGCTGATGCTGGCTCAGCCATGATGGGCGTGGGCACTGGCTCTGGAAAGTCTCGTGCGAAGGAAGCTGCAACAGCCGCTATTGATTCACCTCTTCTTGATTCTTCTATCAGAGGTGCAAGGGGTGTGGTCTTCAACATTACAGGTGGCTCTGATTTGACGCTCCATGAGGTTGGGGTGGCCGCAGACACCATCTATGAGGTGGTTGATCCCGGTGCAAATATTATTTTTGGAGCCGTGATTGATGAGGCGCTGCAGGGTGATATCAAAATCACCGTGATTGCAACGGGATTCACCGGCGATGACTCGACGCCGCTGCCCCCTCGAATTAAGCAAGCAAAGCCTAAGTCTGATGCTAGAACCAAGGCGAAAGTGGTGAAGAACCCTGCTGCGGCCCCACCCGCACCCGCGAAGAAGCCTGGCTCAGGGCTTGATATTCCTGACTTTTTGCAAAAGCGTCGGGGCTCGTAGTCTGCATCTGAAATTTTGGCTGTGAGAGCCTTGTGAAAATCGGCGTTCTGAAGGTAAATCGAGGATGCTAAAATCTCCAAGGATGCGCTTTAGGAACCTGTCGTGATCTCTTCTGCAACACTGGCCTTGCAATCTCCGTTACCGTTGGTTGCTGAGAATAATCGTCTTAAGCTTTTTTCTGGTTCTGCAAATATTCAGCTTGCCCAGGAGGTTGCGCGCTATCTGAGTGTTGATCTTGGGCCCATGGTGCGTAAGCAGTTCGCTGATGGTGAACTCTACGTTCAGATTCAAGAATCCATTCGAGGCTGTGATGTTTATTTGATGCAGCCCACCTGCCGTCCGGTCAATGATCACCTGATGGAGCTGCTGATCATGATTGATGCCTGTCGACGCGCTTCGGCTCGACAGATTACAGCGGTTATTCCTTACTATGGCTATTCGCGGGCCGACCGCAAAACGGCAGGGCGAGAGTCCATTACGGCCAAGCTGGTGGCGAATCTAATTACTCAGGCCGGAGCAAGCCGCATTCTGTCAATGGATCTACACTCGGCTCAGATTCAGGGTTATTTCGATATTCCTGTTGACCACGTTTATGGTTCACCGGTTCTGATTGACTATCTGGCTCAGAAAGAACTGCCGGATTTGGTCGTCGTTTCTCCTGATGTGGGTGGGGTGGCGCGGGCACGGGCCTTTGCCAAAAAGCTGGATGATGCGCCCCTGGCGATCATTGATAAACGCCGTCAGGCCCACAATGTTGCTGAAGTTATGAACGTGGTCGGAGATGTCGCAGGCAAAACGGCTGTGCTGGTTGATGACATGATTGATACTGGCGGTACGATCACTGAGGCAGCTCGTTTGCTGCGTGAGGAAGGGGCACGGCAGGTTTATGCCTGTGCGACCCATGCTGTCTTTTCACCCCCTGCGACCCAACGGATGGTAGACAGTGTGTTTGAAGAGGTTATTGTTACCAACACCATTCCAGTACCGCCAGAGCGTCACTTTCCGCAACTGCGGGTGCTGTCTGTTGCTAGCCTTTTAGGAGAAACGATTTGGCGCGTTCATGAAGACAGCTCTGTGAGCAGCATGTTTAGGTAAATGTAGATTGGGTTCTAGGTTCTCCAGCCGGGGGTAAGGGCTCAAAATCCTAGCTTTCGGAGAAGTGCCTGAGTTTTGACAACATGACGCTCTAGCCCTAGCTTCGAGGGTTCAATACCGAGAGCGAGGCCCACAAGCTGAGGGAGATGCAGGATGGGCAGACCTAAGGTTTTGCCCGTTGCCTTTTCGACTTCAGGTTGGCGGGAGTCTAGGTTGAGATGGCACAGAGGACAAGGCGTGACGATGCAGTCTGCTTGAGATGCGATCGCATCTTCCAATCGATTCCCTGCCATCTTAAAAGAAGCCTCAGTGGCATAGCTCGATAAAGGCCAGCCACAGCACTGCGTGCGCCCAGAATAATAGACCGGCGTGGCCCCCAGTGCCGCAAATAAATTCTCCATTGAACTGGGATTCACTGGGTTATCGAAAGGCAAAGAAGACTGGGCACGCAAAAGATAACAGCCATAGAAAGCAGCACATCTGAGGCCCGAGAGCTTCCGCTTCACCTGCTGCGTGATCATCTCTAAGCCGTAGTCCCCGACTAACGCCCACAGTATATGCTTGACCTCCGTGCTGCCCTGATAGGGTGAGCATTTCTGCTCCTGTAGAAGACCATTGACCTGATCAAAGTAGGCCGGATCGTCAGCCTTTGCTGCCTTTAATCGATCATCAACATGACCGATTACGCCTTGACAGGTACTGCAGTGGGTGAGCAGAGGTAGCTTCAGTTGCTCTGCCAGGGCAATGTTGCGGGCATTGACCGTATCTTCTAAAAGCTGAGACTCTTCTTTGAATGTTCCTGAACCGCAGCAGGCCGCCTTCTTGAGTTCGATCAGCTCAATGCCGAGGGTCTGGGCAATGGCCTGAGTGGCCATATTAAGCTCACGACAGGCCCCTTGCGCCACACAGCCTGGAAAGTAAGCATATCGGAGAGCAGGAATAACCGTCATAGGGACTTCAGGTGATAGAGATTTCACAGGGACCATTTCAGATTACACTGTAAAGAATGGCTTGAATCCTAACAGGCGTTACTGTGGTTCAACGCTCATGGATATTGGGATCAGGTAGCAATAAGATTGTCCAGTTCCTAGAAAAGCATGTGATCGTTGACCCTAGCTTGGGGATCAAACCATTTATCCTGTGAGTATTTCTAGAGAAAGAGAACCTATGAGCGATTCAGGTACGTTTGAGAAAGTCAAGTCTATTGTTGCCGAGCAACTCAGTGTTGACGCAGCGCAAGTTGTCCCCGATGCCAGCTTCCAAAACGATCTCAATGCTGACTCTCTGGACGTAGTTGAGATGGTCATGGCTTTAGAAGAAGAGTTTGATATTGAGATTCCAGACGAAGACGCCGAAGCGATCACCACCGTTCAAAAAGCAGTGGAATATATTGACAAGAAAGCTGCCTAAGCTCATTGCTGCGGCCGTTTGGCCGCAGCGCCCCTCCCCAACTTTCGATGTTGCCCGCAACCTGACATCATGACTGACCTAAATCGAAAACGCGTTGTTGTCACTGGACTCAGTGCAATTACCCCGATCGGGAATACGCTCCAGGAGTATTGGGACTCACTCCTCGCGGGGCGAAGCGGTGTTGGACCGATCACAGCCTTCGATGCTAGTAAACATGCCTGCCAGATTGCCGCCCAGGTGGAGGGATTTGATCCTGAAGCCTATATGGATCGCAAAGAAGCGAAGCGGATGGATCGGTTTGCTCAGTTTGCCGTGGCCGCAAGCAAGCAGGCGCTAGAAGATTCGCAGCTCAAAATCGACGACACTAACGCCACCGATATTGGCGTCATGATTGGCACCGGCATTGGGGGCTTGCAGGTTCTTGAAGATCAGCAAGAAATTTATCTGACCCGTGGGCCAAGCCGCTGTAGCCCGTTCATGATTCCGATGATGATTGCTAACATGGCTGCTGGCCTAACGGCAATTCATACGGGAGCTAAGGGTCCTAATTCCTGTGCGGTGACAGCCTGTGCCGCTGGCTCTAACGCCATCGGCGATGCGATGCGCTACGTGCAGATGGGCTATGCCAAAGCTATGATTTGCGGTGGGACTGAAGCTGCCGTGACGCCGCTGTCGGTGGCGGGTTTTGCCTCAGCCCGTGCCCTGTCCACCCGAAATGACGAACCCCAAAGAGCGAGTCGCCCCTTCGACAAAGACCGAGACGGCTTTGTGCTCGGTGAAGGAACGGGGATCTTAATTTTGGAAGAGCTGGAACATGCCCTCAGTCGAGGCGCCAAGATCTATGGTGAGATAATAGGCTACGGAAATACCTGCGATGCCTACCACATGACCTCCCCGACCCCTGGTGGTGAGGGCGCAACACGAGCCATTGAAGGATGTCTTAAAGATGCCGGCCTCGGGCCAGATGAAATTACCTATATCAACGCCCACGGCACCAGTACCTCAGCCAACGATACGACGGAGACTGCCGCCATCAAGCGAGCCCTAGGCGATAACGCCTACAAGGCGGCCATTAGCTCAACGAAATCGATGACGGGGCATCTGCTGGGTGGTTCTGGTGGTATTGAAGCCGTTGCTACTCTAATGGCAATTCATACCGATCACGTGCCGCCTACTATTAACCTTGAGAATCCAGACGAGGGCTGTGACCTCGATTACATCCCCAATCAAAGCCGAGCACTTGCCGTTAATGTTGCCCTTTCAAATTCCTTTGGATTTGGCGGTCATAATGTCACCTTAGCCTTCCGAAAGTACATTGGTTGAAGCTTGGCGGTGCTAGCGCGATCTCTGCTGACCTGCTTTGAATAAGCAGTGCCTTAAACCCTCGATGCTTTGATAGGCTGGGTTTATTAAGGTGATAATAAAAATTAATCGGCTGATTTCTCCCTTCTTTCCTTTGCTGTTCAGTACATAGAACCTACAAAATTATGGTTGTTGCCACCCAATCTTTAGATCAACTGTGCATTAATTCCATTCGCTTTTTAGCCATTGATGCGGTCGAGAAGGCGAAGTCGGGTCACCCGGGGTTACCAATGGGGGCAGCACCGATGGCCTTTGTGCTGTGGGATAAGATCATGCGGTTTAATCCCAAAAATCCACAGTGGTTTAACCGCGATCGCTTCGTTCTCTCTGCGGGCCACGGCTGCATGCTGCAGTACGCCCTTCTGCATTTGTCAGGCTATGACAGCGTCACCATCGACGACATTAAGAGCTTTCGGCAATGGGGGTCAAGAACACCGGGGCACCCTGAGAATTTTGAGACACCCGGAGTAGAGGTCACGACCGGACCTTTGGGGCAGGGCATCTGTAACGGCGTTGGTCTAGCGATGGCGGAGGCTCATTTAGCGGGTCGATTGAACAAGCCTGATGCAACACTCGTCGATCACTACACCTACGTTATCTTGGGCGATGGCTGCAACATGGAGGGGGTTTCGGGTGAAGCCTGCTCTTTAGCGGGACACTTGGGTCTTGGTAAGCTGATTGCACTCTACGACGACAATCACATCTCTATTGACGGCTCTACAGATATCTCATTCACGGAAGATGTCAGCAAGCGTTTCGAAGCCTATGGGTGGCACGTGCAGCATGTCGAGAACGGCAATACTGATTTAGACGCGATTCAGAAAGCAATTGAGGCCGCAAAGGCCGTCACCGATCGTCCGTCCATGATTAAGGTGACCACCACGATTGGATATGGCTCTCCTAATAAGTCTGATTCCGCCGGGATTCACGGTGCAGCCTTAGGTGATGAGGAGATCAAGCTTACCCGTGAGAATTTAGGCTGGGAGCATGAGCCGTTTGTGATTCCTGATGACGTTCTCTCTCATTTTCGTAAGGCGGTTGATCGCGGTGCCAGCGCTGAGGCGGAGTGGAATGAGACGTTAGCGACCTACCGCACTCAGTATCCTGAGGAAGCGGCGCTCTTTGATCGGATGCAAAAGGGTGAGCTGCCCGCAAACTGGGAAGCGGCACTACCGACCTATACCAGTGCAGATAAGACCCTGGCAACGCGGAAGCACTCCGAGATCACAATCAATGCTTTGGCGGGTGTCATCCCTGAAATGCTGGGCGGCTCTGCTGACCTAACCCACTCTAATTTGACTGAAATTAAGGGTGAGGGGAATTTCCAG
This sequence comes from Acaryochloris thomasi RCC1774, assembly GCF_003231495.1. NCBI lineage: Bacteria > Bacillati > Cyanobacteriota > Cyanophyceae > Acaryochloridales > Acaryochloridaceae > Acaryochloris > Acaryochloris thomasi. The sequence goes on along the minus strand of NZ_PQWO01000017.1, from coordinate 72,610 downwards.
AAGGGTACCTACGGTAATCGCAACCTCCGGTTTGGTGTGCGGGAACACGGTATGGGAGCGATCTGTAACGGGATTGTGCTCCACAACTCGGGCTTGATTCCCTATTGTGCAACGTTCTTGGTCTTTGCTGACTATATGCGGGCGGCGATTCGCCTTTCGGCACTGTCTGAGGCGGGCGTAATTTACGTCATGACCCACGACTCCATTGGTTTGGGTGAAGATGGTCCGACGCACCAGCCGGTGGAAACCATTGCGTCGCTGCGGGTGATTCCAAATCTAATTGTGATGCGTCCTGCTGAAGGAACGGAGACTTCTGGGGCCTATCAGGTTGCGATCGCAAACCGTAAGCGCCCCACTCTAATCGCTCTTTCCCGTCAGGGACTGCCTGATTACGATAATTCCTCTATCGAAGGGGTCACCAAGGGAGCCTATGTCCTGTCCGACAGCGACGGTACGCCAGACTTAATCTTGATCGGAACCGGCAGTGAAGTACAGCTCTGCACAAAAGCAGCTGACCAGCTACGCGGTGAAGGTAAGAAGGTTCGGGTCGTCTCGATGCCTTCCTGGGAGCTATATGACGAACAGGATGACGCCTATAAAGAGTCTGTGCTGCCTAAAGCCGTTAAGAAGCGTCTTTCTGTAGAGGCTGGCTGTGACTTCGGCTGGAGCCGCTATGTTGGTTCTGAAGGAGCTTCCATTGGCGTGGATGGCTTTGGTGCCTCTGCCCCTGGTGGTCTGGTCATGGAGAAGTATGGCTTCACTGTAGAAAACGTTGTCGCGAAAGCGAAGGAAGTACTGGGCTAATTGCCCACCGCAAACTTGAAAGGGCCCTCCAGTTGGGGGGCTTTTTGCTGTCTTCTATACTTGAAGTCTTGAAGTGATCTGTACTATGCAGAGACCTCAGAAAATTCAATGACGCTGCCGTCCAGAGTTTTGACCAGGAAATTGAGCGGCATTTCGCTGCGGAGCTTATATTTCACGTAGCGAGTCTGCACTCGCACCAAAATTTTCTCTAAGCAATCGTGATCAAAGCAAACGTGGCGCTGCCGATCTTTCTCGCCAATACTTGCCCCCGTAATCACGTGGAGCTGGACATTTTTCTTAAGCTGAAACCACAGCCCTTCATTGCCGCTAAAGCTTTTGCTCGCAGGGGTACCCAGATCCACCGCCGACATATAAATGGGATCTACAGCCGATAGTCCTAGCGTTTGCTCGTAGTTGTAGTAATAGTGCAGCGGTACATCTGCTGTTCGCAACTGCAGCTCATTTTCAAAAAACTGGCGCGCAACCTCCAAGTCCGACACCATTAGCGTATGCACCTTCGGAGCGCTGGATAAAAACATCCACATCGCACCGGCATAGGCCACCAGCAGCATGACCATCACGCCCTGGGTCGAAAGTAGGCCATCAAGCGCTAACAAAGGTCCAAATACACCCATGCTAGGCAGCGATGTGGAAAGATTAAACAGGCTAACCAAGGCAGTTCTTCCAGCGTCTGTGGACTTTGAAGTAATATACAGCGTAGCTCGGACTCTCAGTTAAGAGCTAGTCCTAAGTCCATTATAAAGAACCTCAGGCAAGCGCCAGGAGGCGAGCCAGCAAACCAAGGTAGGGATTACCGATTACCAAGTTAATGAACATCAGCTTCTCTTTGATCTTAGTCTTGCTACCGTGGTGAATCAGAGGATTCTAGGACTCGATCCAGGACTGGCCTCACTCGGGTTTGGTAGCCTGAGTTTGCCTGAGTCAGGGACAGATTTTACCCTTTTGGATTTTGGTATTATTCAGACCAAAGCTGGCGTGGAAGTCAGTCTGCGTCTACAGACCATCTATGACGATCTGCATTGCGTTCTGAAAGAAGCCCAGCCTGATTTAGTCGCTATCGAAAAGCTGTTTTTCTATAAGATGGCGAACACCATTTTGGTCGCCCAGGCGCGGGGCGTTGTGTTGCTGGTGCTGGCGCAGTGCCAGGTGCCCTATGTTGAGTTCACACCCGCTCAGGTGAAGCAGGCGCTCACCGGCCACGGGAATGCTGATAAGCATGATGTTCAGGCAGCCGTGGCTCGGGAACTGAAGCTAGACAAGATTCCGCGGCCTGATGATGCTGCCGATGCGCTGGCCCTGGCCCTGACGGCTTGGTTTCAGCGATAGACCTCCGTGTTTCTACGATTGGCAATAGATGAGAGATTTGCGATCGCAAATCTCCACGGTAGAAAAATCGAGCAATTATACTGAAATCCCAGCTTGTAAGGGTTACAGCCCTTTGACAATGGGCATCCTGAGTTAGTTGATAAGCCATACTGCCCCTAGCAATTTGTTAGGGGTTTCCCTTTAGCACTGCACCTCGACAAAATTCCATGACCACCGCACCATAAAGACAGACTTTGCTTTTTTGTTTTATGGTTGCCACCTCTCCAACGCCCACAATTAAGTTTCTCAAGCAGCCTACCTCTAAGGCTTGGGTTGAGCTTGCGATCGCAAATCTAGACACCATCCTCCTCGATCACTCTCACTGCGAACGCAAAGCAGCCGGAGTCGCGCTGAACATGATGTTCCGCTATCCCTCTTACAACAAGCTGGTGCGGACCTTAACAGCCATAGCCCAAGAAGAGCTGGCTCATTTTGAGCAGGTCAACCAGTGGCTTGATAAGCGAGAGATTCCCTTTAGCCCCCTGGGCGCACCACCCTATGGCTCTCAGCTCAGCTCCCAAGTCCGCCGTCAAGAACCCGAGCGCTTGTTAGATATGCTGCTGGTCTCAGGCTTGATTGAAGCCCGAAGCCACGAACGCTTGGGGCTACTGGCAGACCACATTGAAGATTCGGAGCTGGCCGCATTTTATCGGGGGCTGATGGCCTCAGAGGCCCGTCACTACGGTGCATACTGGGTTTTAGCCACGACCTATTTTGAAACGGATGTGGTGAATCAGCGCTTAGCAGAACTGGCTGAGTTTGAAAGTAATTTGCTCTCTGAGCTGCACCCGCATCCCCGCGTCCATAGTTGATGCTGCAGACTTTCAAGGACTTTGTAATTCGAGATTGGCAGACGACAGATCGCATCCCTGCTTCTGAGGTCATCCGCACTGTCTTGACTGAATATGGGCTGGGCTGGGAACCCGATGGTGCGGATATAGACGTCGTTGAAGTCGAAAAGCACTATCGGCTAGGTGAATTTTGGGTTGTGGAGCATCAGGGTGCCGTGGTCGGCACAGCGGCCTACTACCCCGTTCCGCGAGGAGAGCAGGCGGTGGAGATTCGTAAAATGTATCTGCAGCCCCAGGTGAGGGGGGGCGGACTGGGGCGATTTTTGTTGCGATCGCTAGAATCTAGAATTTCAGAACAAGGCTTTCGGCAAATTTGGGTGGAGACCGCTTCCGTGTTGGTGGAAGCGGTGCAGTTGTATGAGACCAGTGGTTACAAAGCGGAGACTGGCGTGGAGACAGTGAGATGCGATCGCATCTACACTAAGCGTCTACCGTCATCGAGCTAGCTTTCCATTGCTTAGCGATCTGCGTCATGGATTGAATAAAAGCCGTCTTACCGGCAGTATAGGCTTCACGATCTGTTGAAAACTGAGCTGCCAACTGACTTTTCAACTGCAAGTATTGCTCCGCTTCTGCCGGATGACTGCGGAGATAGTCTCGAAAAGTCAGGCGCTCCCAAAGCACACTATCCGCTTCCACCATATGTATGTGGTGGGTCCGAGGACCATTCGGCGGTAAACCTTTCACAAAAAACATTCGCTCTGGATCAGGGTTATCTGACCAATAGGCATAGCCCAAGGCGGCAAGTGGCTGTATTACTGATTCCTGAGCCTCGGTTAGGGAACGTACCTCGACGAGCAAATCAACAATTGGTTTTGCTGCTAATCCAGGAACTGCAGTACTCCCAAAATGTTCAATGCGCTTCACTAACGTGTCATCTAAAGCATTGGAGATGGTTGCAGCTTCCTGCGTAAACAATACAGGCCACTGGAGATTATATTCAACGATCACGACTTTATCCATAGCCTTAAAGCATTTCTAGCGCTGCATTACGAAGTGCGTTGAGCACTGTGGTCAAACTGTCCTTGCTGAAGAAAGGTGAGGGTTTGATCAATGACCTCTCTTTTATCCACCATCAAGGTATGGGAAGCATTAACGACGAGAAAATCCGTCATCCCTTCAACTTTGGTGCTAGCCAGCGAGACCTTGCCATCGTTGGGCTTGGGCAATAGTCGTGAGAGCAGTGGGTTGATGGGCTTAACTCCGGCAATAACGCCAACACAACCCGTTACAGGACCCAGATTTTTAGGCGTGCTATCTTGGCCGGTACTCAGTTCAAAACCTGCCGGTCCGTTGATGAGACGAAATCCCGGAACCCCTTTGAGTTTATCGACGACTTCGCTACCTTTATTCGGAGGCCCCAACATAACCGCACGACCAAAACTGAATTCAGGATGTTCTTTTAGATAAGCGCGCAGCAAGATAGCGCCCATAGAGTGCGTTACGAAATGAACGGGTAGGTGTTCACCAATCTCAGCCGCCGCCTGCAGAGCTTTGGGTATTCCGTCTTCAGCGAGTTGGACAATATTCGCTGACCGAGAGGGATAGTTGAGACCAATGACGGCAAAGCCCTGTTTGAGCAAGCGTTTTCTCAGTTGCTTGAGCGATCTTGCCGAACGAATGAGACCGTGTATGAGAACGACAACTGCTTTTGCGCAGTTGTCTGGCCAGTAAACTATCGTCTTTGCGGACCTTTGCGTCACAGTTACAGATCGTCCAACTCGTATGCAAGTAAATCACTACTGTAGCGTTCACTCATCGAAAGATGGCTGCGACAAGCTAGGCTACGGCCCTATTCTTGCTCCTTGCATAAGAACGCCCTAAAAGAGCACCAGAAATCAGCAGAATTGGTAATAGACTCATCCGAGGATCTTCAGGTACCTCTGGGAGAGGTCCGGGGGTCGGATTGAGGCCCGCTTCGATAGCCGCATAGTCGAGAATATTGGCTCGTAAAGCAATCACTTCGGGCTTAGGATTTTGAAAATTCGTAGTCGTTAGACCACCGAACAGAACTAAACCTGAATCGAAGCGTTGTTCAGCTAAGACCGCTTGCCCCAAGCTATCGTTGATTAGCGGCGCAATATCAGTACCTGTCACATAGTCATGGGAGAAAGAGAAACCACTGAAAGAGGAACCTGTCAATCCTACAGGCCCGTTGAAGATCGGGTGATTGGGATCAACAGCAGCAGCAGTATCAGAAAAAGCATCGTTTATTAACGTCGCTCCGAACCCTAGATCAATAGGGGCGGGGGAGGTGTTTCTAGCTGCATTCAAGAATAGTGAGCCTCCGTCAGCGACCCAGGATTCTAAAGAACCCCTGTTTTCATCTAAAAAGCCTCTAAATTCGCCTCCAAGAGAATCCCCGCCGTCTACATACAGAACCTGATAAGTGCTAGGGGTAAATATTCCGTCTTGAACTGCATTCCCAAAAGAAAGCTTGTCCCAGTTCCCCTCACCAAAAGCGACGTTTAGGGCTTGGTCATTTTGAGCGTTGTCCCACGGATTGCCTGCGCCGCCCCCTGCTTCGCTAGTCCCGGTGATATAGCCAATACTTGCAGCATTCGCCGCTTCAGATGTGACACCCCCGCTCAGGACCACGCAGGTCATCAGAAGTAGTCGCGGCCAGATAGTTTTAAATCTCATGTATTGGGTTCCTCTTCGATGGGTTTGTGATCTTGTACCGAACAAGCTGCTTTTTATTTTTGGCAACTACATTTCCTGCCTATGGACGAAGCAACTCAACTGGAGGAAAATTCGCCTGACTATTTCAGACTTCATATTACTACAAACCTTTACCATGGCTAGAACGAGCAGTATGTTCCCTTGCCAAGGCTAGAGCAGAACTGATTGAATGCTAGTGGACACAGGGAGAAAAGCTATGAAAGCGCAGGTATTTCGAGGGGTCAACCAGCTCAGCTATGAAGAGGTTCCACAACCCGAGCTAGCCGCAGATGAGGTTTTAGTGCAGGTTAAAGTTGTCGGGCTTTGCCAGTCAGATATCAAGAAAATTCTCTATCCCCTCTACGAACCACCTCGTATCTTTGGTCATGAAACCGCAGGCGTTATCTCTGCCGTTGGTGCAGATGTTGAACGCTGGAAAGTGGGGCAGCGGGTAATTGTGCTGCACCATATTCCCTGCATGCACTGTGACTATTGCCTCAATGACAATTTCTCGATGTGTGACGTTTACAAAAACATCACGACTACCGCTGGGTTCACTCCTAGCGGCGGCGGGTTTGCTGAATATGTGAAAGTACCGGGTCACATTGTCCGCCAAGGCGGGTTAATGGAAATCCCCAGCGAGATTACTTTTGAGCAGGCCAGCTTTGTAGAGCCGACCAATTGCTGTCTGAAGGCGGTTAAGAAAGCTAATATTCAGCCCGGTCAAACGGTTCTGATTACAGGGGCCGGTCCCATTGGCCTAATGTTTATCATGCTGGTGAATCACTTTGGGGCACGTGCGATCGCAACAGATCTTCTCCCCAGTCGCATCGAAAAAGCCAAAGAAGTGGGCGCAACAGCTGCCTTTGACGCCCGAGACTCAGATCTTCCGCAGAAAATCCAAGACCTCACGCGAGGCTTAGGCGTCGATGTCACCATTCTCGCCGTTCCGAGTGATAAAGCTTTCTTTCAGGCCCTCGACTGTACCCGTAAAGGGGGCAAAATTCTATTCTTTGCTGAATTCCCCGATCAGATTGAAATCCCCATCAATCCCAATTTGCTCTATCGACGTGAGATTGATTTGATGGGCAGCTACAGCTCCTCATTCCGACTACAGCAGCTGGCTGCCGACATCGTGTTTCAAAAGAATATTGATGTTGATGCTCTGGTGAGCGATCGCTATCCCCTCAGCAAGTTGGCTACGGCTGTTGAACAAGCCACTGCCCCCACCGCCGAAACCTATAAAATTCTTCTGTACCCTGAAGAAGCTTAATTTACTCAACCGCAGTGGAACCCGATGCACACTGAATTGATTTACCCGCCAGCTTCGGAGGCTTCGGTGCCTGTTGTGCCGGTAGATTGCTCCGGCAGATACCACTGATCGGCGTACTGCCTTCAATGCTGTAGGCGGCCCCCACATAGCTCGTGATGCCAGGGATCTTTGCGATCGCAACCACCACCGCTTCCTTCGTGTCAGCCCTGAGCACCTTGAACTGATACTCCGTCGTTTCCTTGGGTACTTCGTCAGAGAGCTGCCCTAGGTTTGGGACAAACGTGCCCCCCACAAATCGTTCCGTTTGCTGAAGCAGCAAAATATTGTCGAGATAGGTCTTGCCCGTGTCTTGCCGCGCAATATTGCCCTGCTTTTCAGCTTCCTTGACCGCCTGACTCACAACCTGCTGTTCTTCCTTCGGCAGTGGACTGGGCTTGTTCGTCGCCGGTTCTATTGATGGCGTTTCTGCCCCCGTTGACGGCTGCTCCACCTTCGCCGTTGAAGGCGTTGGCTCCTCACCACCGGGTAATTCACTCGCCGCTGGGCTGGTAGGTGTCGCTCCAGGATCGGTTGTACTCACTGGAGGCTGAGAGCTGTCCCCAAACCAAGAGCAGCCCACCACCATGACGCCACAGAAGCTGGCTGCAACCCTTATGATTACTCTCGAATGATTGAATAGATATGCCATATTCTCAGGATGCCCTGATCTCACTCATCATCGCCAGTTCAGTGTATCAAAGCGACCTACCCTCCCAACCATTAGAGCGACGTAGATCCATAGCCACAGGGCCGAGAGCGAGCCATATTAACAACAATCTCATCAATCGTCCGCACTAAAACCGAACCAGACCGAGAAGACTGATTCGCCAAAATGCTGAACGCTAGCGGTCCATAGTCAGGATGCTGGAGATACCCAGACAGCGCCCTCACACCGCGTAGCGTTCCCGTCTTTGCCCGTACCTGACCTCTCAATGGCTTCAGGCGATTTCTCAGCGTACCGCTCTCTCCAGCGCTGGGCAGCGAATGATAGAACGTTGACCAGTTGGGCGTTCGGCTCATGCCCCGCAGAGTAGTGACCAATGTCGCGGGTGAAGCGAGGTTGTATCTTGATAATCCCGACCCATCCTTCTGTCGGTACTGGCTTGGATCAACGCCGAGATCTCCCAACAAGCGGTTGCGGACAGTTTGCTGTCCCCCAATCTTACGCAATAGGAAGTCAGCAGAACGATTGTTGCTGTAGGTGTTGATGGTATTAACCCACTCGCTCAGTGGCTTAGAACCCATCGGGAATGAAGGGCCTAGTGACTGCAGGGCCGCAGCCGTCGTCAAAATTTTTGTATTAGATGCCGGAATAAAGTGGCGATCGGCATTGTGGCTGTACAGGACCGTTCCCTGATCCAACGACGTCACCAAAACTCCCCATCCACGCTGTGCCACGTAGGAGCGATTAAGAATTGAATGCACCGTCTGGGGCAGAGATGTGGCACAAGAACTATTGCTCCATGCACGAGGCTGAGATGGATCTAGGGTCTGAATCTCTTGGCTTGCTGGGATTGTTGTCGGGAGTGCTGTTGCTTCTGAAGTGAAGAGAGAACCAATCGTGAGGGCCGCTAGGACAGCCAGCACCGCGCGCAATCGAGCGGGGTGCGCAGACACCTGAGAAAGTTTGTGCATGGATGGAGAACTCGGGGTGAGTAAATATAGATAAACGCTGATTTTAAAGGTGAACTGTCAAAATTCAGAAATATCAAGCGACCATAGAATTTAGCGAATACTATCACTCGACGGTGTTTCTGTATACAAATAAACTCTCTTACATATATAAATATTGTTCCCGCCTCCATCCTGAAGAGCGCTTTCCCTGATCAGACTCACCCAAGAGGATGAGAGCAGATAGATTTAGCTTGCGTGAAAGTCTTGTCAGACGTACCGACTTGGCTAATAGAACAACCTCTTTCTGGCCTCAACTCGTATGAATCATGATTTTTTTAGAGCAACCCTATTCCGGGTAGCCAATTACTATCATGAGCTACCAACCGGATCTGTGGGGTTCCATAACCATAACGGTGCCAGCGATAGTGAGAAGATTGAGGGGCTGGATGAAGAGTTTGACGACCCCTTGCCAGCATAATGGAAGCGACTCTGAGCGATCTGTCCTATGCAGGATCCCTCTCTATACGAAAGTTCCCACGGATCAAAAACCAGCTTTGAACAACCTTGGCTGAGCTTACTTTCATGCCTCGCTTTCCACAACCTCCCAGCCCTAGGGTCGCGCGTTCTGCAGTGAATTGGCATCGCCGGCTGCCTATGAAAAATGGATCGCTAACCTATCGATCTATGTAGTGCAGTACAATGCACTGCAGGGTTTGAACGCAGGTATCTTCAGCCTCTATTTAGATGATGATCAGTTTTTCGTGTCGTTCTTGTACAAGCTCTTGTAGCAGTCTTTACTTGGATGCTTTGTACTTGATTGAGCAGAGTTTTGTCTGTGAGCATCAAGATCTGTATGTCTTAACTCTGTGGCAGCAACGCTTGTTCCGTGAGTACTGTTGCTTCCCTAGCTTTGCCCGTTCTTTGCCTGTGAATCGATGGATGCGACGCACGGCTGCTGATCTGATGCGTAACCAGGCTATGGCGCAAAACCAAGAGAACGGCCAGAGAACTGGATGTAGGGTAACTAAGCTGCTCTTCTACGGTTCCCAGCTTAGCTTGATTCAGTTAACCTGTGTTTAAGGTGCGAGAAAGAGTAATGTCCCTGCAAAAACAGTCTACCCCTCCCCAGAATGTGATCGATAGTGATGCAAATCAGCCTTCAATTGAGGACATTCAGGCTTGGTTGAGCTCCCACTTGGCGGAGGAACTAGAAATTGAAGTGCAGTCTGTCAAGCCAGATAGAGACTTTACTGAGTATGGATTAAACTCCATAACCATGATTAACCTTTCTGGGGAACTGGAAAGCTTTCTAGGGTGTCGTATAGACCCGACACTGGTATTGAATTATCCCAATATTCAATTATTGTCAGAACAGTTGATGCAGCAGAGTTCGCTCTCAGCTCCGTCAAGGAGTCCGCAGCAGCAAGAAGCTGAGCGAATGCTGACGCAGGTTGACCAGATGAGTGACGAAGAGGTGGAAGGACTGTTGGGTAATCTCTTAGCAGAAAATGAGCATGGGTGAGTCTGCTAACCATGTTGCCGACTTATCTGCGGCTGAAAAGCGAGAGCTATTGGCGCAGCTTCTAACAGAGAAGGCTGCGGGTTCGCTGCAGATTCCGGCCGAGGCTTGTCACTTTGACTTATTTCCTGAAGTGCAGCAGCTGCACCAGCAGCAGGAACAGATTCAACTGCTTGGCATTCAAAATCCTTATTTCTCAACGCATACGGGGACTGCACTCAATACGACCACCATTGCCGGTCGTGAACTTATCAATTTTGCGACCTACAACTATCTAGGGCTCTCGGGTCATCCCATTGTGTCGGCGGCGGCCAAGGAGGCTATTGATTGCTACGGTACTTCGGTCTCGGCTAGTCGAGTTGCCTCTGGTGAGAAGCCTTTGCACCTAGAGCTAGAACACAGTATTGCGAAGCTGATTGGGGTAGAAGATTGCGTCACGTTTGTGGCGGGTCATGCGACGAATGTCACCACGATTAGTCATCTTTTTGGTCCGAACGATCTGATTCTCTATGATGCGCTCAGTCATAACAGCGTCATTCAAGGCTGTCAGCTATCTGGGGCACGTGCGATCGCATTTCCCCACAGCAATAGCGCAGCCCTAGAAACTCTTTTGCAAAAGCAGCGCCAGCAATATCGACGCGTCTTAATTGTCATTGAAGGAATTTACAGTGCCGATGGCGATATCCCCCCGCTGCCAGACTTTATCAAGCTAAAACAGCGCTATAAGACTTTTTTGATGGTTGATGAAGCGCATTCCATTGGCGTATTAGGGCAACATGGGCGCGGCATCAGCGAATACTTTGGCATTGATCCGACCGACGTTGATGTGTGGATGGGGACGCTAAGCAAATCCTTCGCTAGCTGTGGTGGCTATATTGCAGGCAGCAAAACCCTTGTAGACTATCTCAAATGCACTGCTCCCGGCTTTGTCTACAGCATCGGCATGTCTCCGGCAAACACAGCGGCGGCATTGGCGGCCTTAGAGCAGCTCAGCGCTGAACCAGAACGGGTTGCCCAGCTCCATGAGCGATCGCAGTTTTTTCTCGAGCTAGCCCGATCTAAGGGACTGAATACGGGCACGAGCCAGCACTCTGCGATTGTGCCGGTTATTGTCGGCGATACCTTAAAAGCTTTTCGGCTCTCTCAGATACTGTTTCAGATGGGGATCAACGTTCAGCCGATGATTTACCCTAGCGTTCCCAAGAATGAAGATCGCCTCCGCTTTTTCATTAGCTGTCTACACACCGAGGACCAGTTACGGACCACCGTTTCTGCTGTATCTGCAGCTCTAGAGCAGATCGATCACGAAGACGCTCCCTAAGACGATCCGGCTAGATCGCTCGCCACGGAAACCGCCAAGGCTTTGCTTGAAAGACAGCGACAGCCAACGGATTGCTTCTTTCTCTTGTGTAGATGATGCTGAATCGACTCGTCGAATCAGCACGTGGCGAACTTCACCCAAGTGCTCGAAGATGATGAGCCTGACTTCGCTGAAGGTCTAATCTCTTTTTAGGAAGCCCGTCCATATCGCCGATTGACGGCATGAACAGCAAGTGAAACCTTGCTCGGATTGACAGATGGGGCAAAACTTCGATACCTTAGGATTCCTATTAAGAAAGATTTTCATTAAAGAGACCGATACTTGTCATGCGTAATTACAGGCATATGGGACGTTGCTATCTTGCTGGACTCGCTGCATTAGCTCTATGGGGGTGTGCCAGCCAAGATTCATCGCCGCAGGCTGAGGTCAATGTCTATTCGGCCCGTCACTACGATACCGATCAGCTTCTCTATGACACCTTTACAGAACAAACCGGCATCAAGGTGAATTTGATAGAGGGCAAAAACGACGAGCTGCTGGAGCGGATCAAAAATGAAGGCAGCAATACAAAGGCCGATGTGCTGGTGATGGTTGATGCTGGCCGTCTATGGCGAGCAGAAGAAGCTCAGCTGCTGCAGCCTATCTCGTCTGCTGCGCTAGAAGAAAAAATTCCTGCAAGTTTGCGCCACCCGGAGGGGCTGTGGTTTGGGTTGACGCGCCGAGCCAGAGTCATTGTCTATAACAAAGACCGCGTCCAACCTGATCAGCTCTCGACCTACGAAGATCTTGCCCAGCCAGAGTGGAAGGGACGCGTCTGTGTTCGTAGCTCTAGTAATGTCTATAACCAGTCACTTCTGGGTTCTATGGTTGAATCGCAGGGTACTGAAAAGACGGAAGCTTGGGTGAAGGGGCTGGTGAGCAACTTTGCCCGTGATCCTGAAGGGGGCGACATCTCACAAATCAAATCGGTGGCTGCGGGACAATGCGATGCCGCTATTGCCAATCACTACTATGTGGCTCGACTTGCCAGTTCAGAGAAGGCAGAAGATCTGGACGTTACTGCTAAAACAACGGTGTTGTTTCCAAATCAGGACGGGCGTGGAACCCACGTTAATATTAGTGGCGCAGGTGTTGTCGCTAATGCACCTCATAAAGAGAACGCCGTCAAGTTTATTGAGTATTTAGCCAGCCCTGCAGCCCAAGCTATTTTTGCCGATAGCAATAATGAGTATCCGGCCGTAGAGGGAACTAAGAACTCTAAGATTATTGATACCTATGGCGAGTTTAAGGCTGATACGGTTAACGTCAGTGCCTATGGTCGCAATAATCCAGAAGCGCTGAAGATAGCTGACCGAGCGGGTTGGAAATAGGGTGCGAAGCGACGGGGGGATCGAAGGCAGCCTATTTCCCTAGCATTCGATACATATCTATGCCGGTGGCTTGCTGGAATTGTTCTATGAAGGCGGCCAATTTAGTGGCGGTGGCCCCGTCTTGGGTATCGATAACGCTGACGTTTTTCACGCTTACTTCCGGGACGCTAGCGGCCATTAATTTGGTTAAAATATGCAGCTGCTGAAACATAAAAATGTCCTGAGCATTGGACCCAGCCGACTGCCAAGATTGCCCCAACTGTCGAGTGCCGGTGGCCTGGGCTTTACCTTCTTCGATAATGCGGGCGGCTTGGCCTTTGGCAGATGCGATCGCAACTTCACAGTCCGCTTCAGCTGGGGCAATCACTTCCGCTTGAAGCTGCTGCTCTACCTGATGAATTCGCTCTGTTTCCACAGCAGCTTCAGCCTTGACGCGAGCAACCTGGACCTCTACAACAGATTCAACCTCTGCGATCGCCGCTACCCTTTTTGTCAGCGCATCCCGTACCCGTTTTTCCGCATTAGCCTTGGCAATTTCTTCGTCCCGCTGCAGCTTTCGGAGTGCGGTACTGCGGAGGTTGGCCGAGTCCTTAATCACAGACTCGGCTCTGGACTGAGCTTCTGCAATGCGAGCGTCGCGGATCAGCTCTGCTTGCTGCTGACGCCCTAAAGAATCGAGATAGCTCACTTCGTCAGAAATGGTTTGAATTTGCAAGCTGTCCAATAAAAGGCCCAGTTTTTCTAGATCTTCTTCGGCCTCGTCTAAAAGGCTCTTGGCAAAGGCAAGCTGGTCGGAATTGGCCTGTTCTGGTGTGAGACTTGCTAGTACTCCCCGTAGATTTCCCTCTAGGGTTTCTTTCGCCAGTTGCTCAATCTGCTCCCGCTTTTTACCCAAGAGACGTTCAATGGCGTTGTGAATAGTCGGTTCTGTACTGGCAATTTTGATGTTGGCGACCCCTGTAACCGTCAGCGGAATGCCGCCTTTGGAATAGGCCCCGGTCACCTGCAGGTCAATAATCATATTCGTCAGATCCATGTGGAAGGTCTGCTCTAATAGGGGCACCTGCAGACTGCTGCCGCCCTTGACTAGGCGATAGCCCATGGACTGACCACTGGCTAATCGCGTCCGGCGACCGGCAAAGATCAAGACTTCGCTGGGTTGGCAAATGCGATAGAAGTTTTGAATGACGCCCCAGCCAGTGGCAACGCTAAGGCTTCCGAGGCCCATGAAGATGAGAATGAGTTCCATAATTGTTCCCCTATGCTTGTAGTTGATGAGAATGGCTATCCGAGGAAGGCAGTTGTGCCTGCGTCAGCGTGCCGACGACATCAATCCCCAGGGTTTCGTGGAGACTGTCTAGGAACTGGCGCACTACCTGGGGGTAAACTTTGACTAGGCTCGCGATGGCCTTACCATCGCCGTTGTCCACCACGCTGACCTGGTGCAGCTTCAGTCGCTCAGGAATCTGCACTGCCTCACGCAGCACGGTTTCGATCTGCTGACTTAAGAAGACTTGAGAGGCATCCGTGCCAATCTCTTGCCATACCTCAGCTAGCATGTCGTTGACGAGGGCCGCAGCGCGAGCGTTCTCCTCCAAAATGGCGGCGTTGCCCCGCTGTCGTAGCTCTGCGGCCTGCTGTTGTGCTTGAGCCGGTAAGATTTGATCGGCCTGCAGCCGCAAGCGCTCTACTTTGGCCCGGAGGGTTTGTAAGACTTGCTCCATTTTGGCCTGTCGTTCATTTGTCGCCGCGACGGTAATTTCTTCTTCAGAGCGCGCCTGTCGCTCCAGTTGGGCTGTGATTTTACGGAGCTGATTCTCCTGCTCAATGATCACAATCCGATCCTGAGTCTCGGCCACCTGCGACCGCTCCTGGCACTCAGCCTCCTCTTGTTCTGCCGCCGTTAGTGCATCAGACTCTGCCACTTCGGCATCACGCAAAATCATGGCGATTCGCTTGCGACCGAGAGAACTGAGGTAGTCGACATCGTCTGCAACGCTCTGAATTTTGAGAATATCTAAATGGAGCCCTAAGGTCTGCAGTTGTCGGCTGACATCTGAGGCAATATGTTCGGCAAATTTGAGACGATCTTCGTTGACCTGTTCTGGGGTTAGGGTGGCGACAACGCCGCGCAGATTGCCCGCCAATGTTTCTTGAGCGACTCGGATAATTTCTGTGCGTTTATGCCCCAAGAATCGCTCAATGGCATTACCGACCACCTTGGGATTGCTGGAGATTTTGATATTTGCGATCGCCTGAATATGCAAGGGAATTCCGCCTTTGGAATAGGCATTATGGACTTCCACCGGCACGGGCATCGTCGTGACATCCATCCGCTTCACCGTCTCCACGATGGGGATGCGCATCGCACGCCCCCCGGTGATCACGCGGTAGCCGACCCGCTGACCCTCTGGAGTGCGCCACTTACGCCCCGAGAGAATGACCACTTCGCTGGGCTTACAAATCACTAAGAAAGACTTCAAAAACCAAACGCTCAGCACACTACCGCAGACGGCTAAAGCCAGAGGCAATCCGACACCCAGAATATTAGAGGGGGGCTGAATTTCAACATCGAACCCCGGCTGAGTTGTGGTTCCTTCTGAAGACTGAGCGATGATCCGGTCAGTTGAATAAAGCTGCTTATTCATGGTTACCTCGATACAATTGCAAACGCTGGAAGTATGACTTTCGCTAAGTTTTGAAAGTCTGCTCTGAGACCACCCACACCCGATCGCCCTGGGTTGCCATCACAACGACACGATCGCCTAATTTGAACCCCTGAACGTCGTCAGTAAAGGCCCGCAGGTTAAGGGCAGAGCCATTGATATCCACCCGCACCTTGCCCTGACTGTGGTGATCAAACGGCATTTCCACCGTGCCCGCATGACCCACTAACTGCTCTAGCTGGATGAGACTGTCGATAACCTGGTCTCGCCGCCGCAGCCAGATGAGGGTTGCGATCGCAACCCCGCAACCGACACCAACGCCAATGGAAAAACAGATCAGTACAACCATGTTGGTTCACCATGAAAGTATTTATCAGGAGCGATGATCAGGCACAGCAGGGTATAAATAAGGACTCACCAGCTCAAACGCTAGGCAGTTGTGGCCTCCCCCGCTGAGGCTCGCCATGCTTCAGGGCGCATAGAAGTACAGACTTCTGAAATGCAGGAGGGAGATTAGATACATCTTGCTGTTCTTGAAACGTCCACCGTACAAATGCATCAAAAGACATCTGCTTTTGAACTTCATCAATCGAGCACTGACAGAATCCGGGCGGCGCTTCACCACTCCGCTCACATCCCTTCATGAAGGCTTGCACAGCGATAGAGGGGTACTCTGACGGGGGACGTTGAGAGAACGTGGAACGATCTTTCTCTGGAGCAGCTTGCTGATCATTTGCGGGTAGACAAGCAGCGACAGCACTCGTTAAGGCCGTCGGCGATGGAGTCTTTGGATTTTGCTGCAGCGCGAGAGAAAATTTCATGTAATCTCCGAAGCTCATGGTTCGCTGCAGTTCTCAAATGGTGCATTCACAGTAGGACTGAGGAACATGACTATCTTTGGAACATGCTGCGAGATAAGTCTCAACGACAACCGATGGATAGGGCTGAGCCTGACCTACAGCGGGTGGTGCCGTCATGCCGGAAAGGATAGCGCTGACGGTTCATCCAATACAGCGAGTTGTGATTCGCATGATTTAAATGCCTCATTGAGTAAAGAGTCCTAGAATATTTGGCGAAATTTTTTTCAGATAGAATTGATGATGCAAACCGCCTCAAGAGGAGAATTGAAGAATAAAAATAACCCTCCGTTCGGCTTAGTTCTAGCGTCTGATGATGAACTTCAAAGAACAATTGGATATTTTCAGGATTTATTGGAAATCGGTAATGAGGACGTGACCCAAATGTTCTGGATAATTCTGTATTGCCTGCGCAACAGCCTTACCTAAAATTCATGCAGACGCTTGTGAAAACAACAGGACTGGATCGTGGAATTTCGTGGATTGATTTGGAGCCTTCACCACATGGGGTAAAAGAATCCGGCACATCTTTTGCCAAAACAGGCTAACAGTTGATGCCCGCAAACCCTTCTGATGTTCTATAGAGAAAAGTCATCCCTTTTTCTGCAAAATCGGAAAATATTAACCTCTGTAACGAAATGCAGAATATAGGACCATCAGTCCATAAGACCCTATGAATGGAGCCGAATTTTTGCACGAATAGGGGCCAAAAGCGCCAATGCTGGAGACCACAGTTCCTGATTCAAAAGAAATAGAGACCTTAGTGCTTACAAAGGAGGGACTCTCTCATTTCTCTTCAACCTCAGAGCCAGATATGGATGAGTCCATTGATCAAAAATTATTGGCGTTAGTGTTAGAAGCTCAAGGCCATCCTTCACAGTCCATTGCTCGGCAGCAAGCATTGACTCGGCTGGTGATCACCATTGAGCAGTCAGGGCAACTGAATCGATTGAGAAAGTATGCTCAGTTCTATTCAGCCCCTGCCTTTGCTGACCTATATAACGAGGCTAAACAGAAAATGTATTTCTATATCTGTCAGAAGCCTGAGCTTTACCGACGCGAGCATCCCGTGATGGCTTGGGTCAACAGTACGCTGAGCTTCAAGTTTCGAGAGCTGATGGGCGAACAGCCTGCTGTCCCTCTTTTTGAGCCGGATAAAATCCCCTATCCTGAGGCAGATCGTGAACATGAAAAACTTCAGGTTTTTCTAGAAACAGATCCAGAGGGCAAGCTGGCCGCCTATGCCGTTAGACATCACCCAACGGTTACGTTTCAATGTTTGGCGATCGCCCGTCATATCCAAGGCAAAACCTGGCGAGAGCTGGCGGACCAAACCGGCATCCCGATCCAAACGCTGTCCTGTTTTTTCCAGCGGACTCTGCAGAAACTACTGCCCTACTTTAATCAGTATCTCTAGAATTACTCCTTAGAACCTGTCGTTGCTTTAACCCTTACCTATGACCTCTTCAACTTCAATCTCAGGTTTTCCGGTTCCGCTGACTTCTAAAGCCTGGAACATTGCCCAAAAACAGGTACAGCCGCAGTTCGATGCCGATCACAATCAGCAGCAGTTTCGCAATGGTCTAGCGGTTTATGCCGTTGATTTTTATCTGAAATGCATGGCCTTTGAGGTTGAACCGCGCCACAGTTCCATTCTTTCCCAGCTGCTAGAGGGAGCAGATCTCGTGGTCAAAGATATGGGCCGACTGGAGTGCTGCCCGATCCAGGCTGGCGAGACAACCTTTCAGGTGCCGGTGGATGCTTGGTGCGATCGCATCGCCTACGTAATGGTGCAGATTGAAGATCATCTTGAGCAGGCTCAAATTCTAGGCTTTAATCCTCAGCCCATTCCACCCAGCGGAAAAATTTTCCTTAGTCAGCTTCAGCCTATTGAAGCACTCCCTCAGTACCTGCATGAGAGTCAAACTACGGTCCTAAGTCAAGTCTGGGCCTGGGCAAGAGAACAAGGGAATATACTGGTAGAGTCTGCTGTGGGAGCATTCCACGGGTGGCAGCTATCGCAAGACTTCACGTTGGCAGAGATGAGCCTCGCCACTCGCAGCGTTGAGGCTGAGAAGCTCCAGTTATCTGCTTCTGACCTTCGTGATCAGGCGTTGGTGTCCAAAACGATTCAGCTCCATGATCTTAATGTGGAAGTGATCATGGCTCTATCGCCGAAAGCAGAGGGTAGCTTCAAAATTGAACTAGTCATTGAGGCTGAGCAGCCACTGCCCAGTAATCTACAGCTTGCCGTTGTCGATGCCGCCGGACAGACCTTTCAGCAGCTCTCGCCAACGAGTAGTGGTGACCTGATTCCTCGACCCTTTAGTGCGGCTCTCGATGAACGTTTCTATCTTCAACTGAGCTATGGCGAGGCCCAACACGTTGAAAATTTTGTCATTTAGGCGAGTAAAGTGATGCATATTATCGTGCTGAGGCTGCGGGGCCAACTGTCTGAAGGGGTCCAAGCTGCACTGGAGTGGCGCACAGAAGGAAGCTTTCAAACCCAGGGCACCCTGCTGGGCACTTTGACACCGAATACCGATCTAACGACTCTCTATGCAGACTGGCACGGATACTACTGCAATTTGGGTGAAGCCACTCGACTCGAATTTGAAGCGGCCTCAGCACAGAGTCTGAATCTAAGGCGCAAAAAGCAGCAGGCTAAGCAGCAGTGTGATGCTGCTGCCCAGCAATTGGAGAGTCGCTTTCGGCAATGGCTCAACGCCTCTGGAGATTTTCAGCGCATCACTCGTCAGCTTTCTGAAGTTTATGGTGCTTCTGAGGATATCCGGCTGCTGATTCGAACGGATAACCCTGAGCTGCAGCGGCTACCGTGGCATCTTTGGGATCAGTTACAGCGACACGATCGCCAAATTCCTATTTCGCTAGGTTCTCTAGAGTATCAGCAGGGTCAGGCCAGTACCTTGACCTCTCCGGTGCGGGTGTTGGCAATATTGGGATGCGATCGCAACCTTAACCTAACCCCAGACCTAGAAATCCTCAATGCGATTCCCCACATCGAGCTAACCTGTCTCGAACAGCCTAATCGTCATCAAGTTGCTCAAGCCCTCATGCATGAACAGGGCTGGGATATCTTATTCTTCGCTGGCCACAGCCGCACAGAAGACCAGCGAGGCATCTTATCCATTAACGAGACCGATAGCTTTACCTCGAAAGAACTCCATCATCATCTAAGGATCGCAGCCGCCAGTGGACTGAAAATCTGCATCTTCAATTCCTGTGATGGTTTAGGATTAGCGCGTCATCTCTCAGATCTAAAGATTCCCTACGTCATCTACATGCGAGAGCCGGTCCCTGATCCGGTCGCCCACCGTTTTTTCCAGTCTTTTATCCAACAGTTCTCAATTGCGGGTCGCTCAATTCACCACGCGGTGCTGGCGGCCCAGCATGATCTAGAGGCTCTTCAAGATCGTTTTCCCTATGCAACTTGGCTACCGACCCTCTTCCAGCAGCCTCAGGCTACTGCTCTGACTTGGCCTCAGGCCCCTACTGTGCCGAACAGATTACTCAAGCCTCTTCGTCTTTGGGCAAAATGTGGGGGAATTCTGGGTGCTGTCGCTGCGGGCATTCTACTCGTAGCACAGCCCTGGAGAAATCCATTAACTCATCCGCTGCAAGGTGACTACATCAGCACGGGCGAGGAGATTCTAGGGTCTCGTCCGGTTCACAAAGTTAAAGCAGTTCGTTTGCTGGCCCAGGCAAAGTATCAAGAGGGTATCCAGAAACTACTGGAATCTTGGCAAGACGATGGAGCCGATCCTGAAACGCTGATCTATCTCAACAATGCGATCATAGATGCCTCTCAAATCAAGCACCACACGATTGCCGTGAGCGTTCCATTTCTGCATCGTCAAGATAACAACCAAATTTCAAGTCACGCATTGGCTTATCAACTCCTTCGAGGCATTGCCCAGGCCCAGACAGAGGCCAATCTCAATCTAGGTAAGCTGCCAAAACCGCTAGATGTCTCATTTCTGAAACCAAACCCTGTGGGTGACCAAATCGGTCTCAAAGTTGTGATTGCCGATGACTGGAACGTGGCCGATCAAGCTCAGCAGCGAGCACGGGATCTAGTCTCTAACCCGAGGATTATGGGGGTGGTGGGTCACTACGCTAGCGACATGTCTGAACCTACAATCCCCATCTATCGGGAGCATCAGGTTCCGGTCATTTCGCCGGGTTCGACAGCCAAGGATCTGGTGCAAATGGGTGGGGGATACTTTTTCCGTACGGTTCCGGTCACAACGGTGGAAGCAACGTCTGTCGCGAACCATCTGATCAAAACCAATCAGAAAAAAGTGATGATTTACTACAACCCTCAGAGTCCCTTTACCCACTCTTTTTGGGATGACTTCAAGGACATCTATCAGCAAGCAGGCGGCCAGATCGTTCGGCAGGTGCAGCAAAACGATCCACTCTCAGATTTAGCTAGCCCTGGATTTGATCCTGAAGATGCGATCGCAACCCTAGCCCAATACGGCAACCCCAGTGAGATTGCAATCCTGCTGGTTCCAGACGGCGAAGTCTCTCCGGCTCAGGAGAACGCCTTTCAACTGATTGCTGCCAACGCCGGACGCCACGCCATCGTCGGTTCGTGGGGAATCCACAACGCTAAAACCTTAGAAGTGCTGCCGAATGTACGCCAGCCATCCCTTGTCGTCTCTGTCCCCTGGCATCCTGCCACTAGCCCCAACCCAGATTTCCCCAAGCACACAGCCCAACTGTGGGGCACCTCGATTCAAGGACAAACGGCCCTGACCTATGATGCAACGCGTGCCATGATTGCTGCCTTGCGGACCCAGACTCAACCTAGTCCGACAGGAACCCGTAATGCCCTAGCTGACCCTAGCTTCAGTGTTTGGGGGGCAACCGGGAAGATTGCCTTTGAGAAGAGTGGCGATCGCAAGTTCCCTCCACAGGTATTGATTGAGCCCCTGCAGTGCAACTCAAAAATAGATTTCGTACCCCTTGACAATACCTGTCAAACAGAAACTCAGAAACAAGAGTCTTTTTCCTGATCCGAAGCGTTTCTCTGCAGCTTCGGAAAGAGACGGAATCTCCCTAAAGCTAATTCGAGCCGTTGAGGATCGCATGACAAAGATCTGAAAAAACCCGATTGTAGTGCTCCTATTTTTACAGGAAGCTACTCATAACAGCACAAGGACAGTGCTTTCAGTTACAACTACGAGGCAACGAATGCTAGCTTCTACGCCCTTCAAAATTCAGTGTGCAGGTTTTGCAAGTGCTGCAGCCATTGCGAGTTCAACTTTGCCTGCGATCGCCGTTTCTATTGAACAAGTTCCCAACCCGCGACAGAACAATGGTGGTTGGGTCACTGATATGGCTGATGTTTTGAGCGCGCCGACAGAGCTGAAGCTTAATCAGATGATCTCAGAGCTAGAGGCTGAAAATAGTAGTGAGATTGCAGTGGTCACGGTCCCAGAGACTTCTCCCTCGAAATCTCCAAAGACATTTGCAACCGAGTTGTTTAATACTTGGGGGATTGGTAAAAAAGGGAAAGATAATGGCGTCTTATTTTTGGTCTCAAAGGGCGATCGTAGAGTAGAAATTGAGACCGGCTATGGCATCGAACCCATCTTGCCCAATACCGAAGTGAAGCAGCTCATTGACGATCAGATTATCCCCAGTCTCAAGCAAGATCACTTTGATCAAGGCGTTCTTTCGGGAACATCGGTTTTAGTCACAGCATTGCAAAACAAGGACTCAGGTCGTTCGAGCCGCCCCTGGTCTACGTGGATTAAGCAATGGTGGAAGATAATGCTCTTCGGTATTTTATGGTTATGCTCTCTATTCTTTAATCGAGGAAGTAGCCACAATCATCATGCAGGGAGTAGCGGTGGAGGTTTTGGAGGTGGTTCCAGTGGAGGTGGGGGTGCTGGAGGTGGTTTTTAGAATCAACCTTCCGGCTCACCTATTGACTTATCAATTACAACATTCAGATAGATGATTTAGCTGGCTGGAAGCTTCCAGATGGCTAAGCATAAAAAAGGAGCCTCGACTAGCAAGGCTCCTTTCAGCTATAAAGCTAAAACTTTGACATCTTTCTCTTTAGAGAGCATTACCGCGAGGCAGTACTTCTTCAGGGAAGATGAAGTTTTCATGAGGCTGGTCTTGCGGAGCCATCCAGGCACGCAGACCTTCGTTGAGCAGAATATTCTTGGTGTAGAACGTCTCAAACTCAGGGTCTTCTGCCGCTCTGACTTCCTGAGAGATGAAGTCGTAGCTACGCAGGTTCAAAGCAATACCCACAATTCCAATCGATGCCATCCATAGACCGGTAACCGGTACAAACAGCATGAAGAAGTGCAGCCAGCGCTTGTTGGAGAAAGCAATACCGAAAATCTGTGACCAGAAACGGTTTGCTGTGACCATTGAATAGGTCTCTTCTGCTTGAGTCGGGTTGAAGGCACCAAAAGTGCTGGACTCTGAACCGTCTTCAAACAAGGTGTTCTCCACTGTGGCACCGTGAATCGCACATAGAAGCGCGCCACCCAACACACCGGCAACGCCCATCATGTGAAAGGGGTTGAGGGTGAAGTTGTGGAAACCTTGAACAAACAGAATGAATCTAAAGATGCCCGCGACACCAAAGCTCGGTGCAAAGAACCAGCTTGACTGGCCCAAGGGGTACATCAAAAAGACTGAGACAAAAACTGCAATGGGTGCACTAAAGGCAATGGCGTTGTAAGGACGCACGCCGACAAGACGCGCAATCTCAAACTGACGCAGCATGAAGCCCACCAGTGAAATGGCACCGTGCAGTGCCACAAAAGTCCACAGGCCGCCCAGCTGGAACCAGCGGGTCAGGTTACCCTGTGCTTCGGGTCCCCAAGGTAGTAAGAGGGAGTGCCCTAAGCTATCGGGAGGTGTGGAAATGGCAACGGTCAAAAAGTTGCAGCCCTCTAGGTAGGAGCTGGCAAGACCGTGGGAATACCAAGATGTAACGAAGGTTGTGCCGGTAAACCATCCACCCAGTGCCAAAAAGGCGGTGGGGAATAGTAAAACGCCGGACCAACCAATAAAGACGAACCGATCACGCTTGAGCCAGTCGTCGAGGACGTCAAACCATCCTCGCTCTTGGCCGCGTCCGACTGCTATGGTCATGGACAATTCTCCGGATAATAATGGCAAATTTCACAAATAGACTCAGCCACTCGCTTAACTGATAATGATGGTGGCTCATCAGAATTAAATATGAGCCTCAACGAGTGATTGTTTAAGTTTCTTTATGATTTGTACGTTTTCTCATTATATAGAGAAGTTCTAAGATTTTCATCCAATAGAGCGGATTAGGTCATAAGCGATGCTCCTTCTAGGGTAAGCAGCTATGGAGCAGAGCCGAATCAAAAATTAATATAAAGATGCCCAATTCTCATAATCACGGGCGATCTTAAGGGCGAGGCGTGAGTAGTGGGGTTTGTCCAGCTAAGAGGCCAGAGGTGGCGTTGGCGACTATTTGCGTTACGCCCTGGAAAAAGTCGCGGTCGAAGGTGTCAGGGGTGTCGCTACTGCGATGGTAGTGAGGATTCCGCAAGAAGGCGGTATCTGTGACCATGACGGCACCCACGTTCTTGAACCAAAAGGGGGTGTGGTCGCTCAGCAGCAACATGGGGGACAGTAGGCCTTTTGCGGGGACCGGTAGGGTCAAGGTAGTGGGCAGATTGGCATCCGTTCGTTCAAAGGCTTCTAACAGTGGGCGATGTTCGGTGTCTCCGACGACGGCGAGAAAGTCACCGACTTTACTGGGGGTGGCGATGGACAAGCCTGCGGGTTGTTGCTGGCATCCCTCTGTATAGCAGGCATAGCCCAGCATTTCCAGAACGACAACCCCTGCTACATTTTCTAGATTGCGAGCTTCTTCGACATAGGCGGAGCTGCCCACTAATTGAGCTTCTTCTTGATCAAAGAGAACAATCTGCAGCGTCCGGTTTGTAGGGCGGTTGCCTAAAATGCTGGCGACTTCGAGCGCTGCGGCCACGCCGCTGGCATTGTCGTCTGCGCCTGGAGATCCTCTAACGCTGTCATAGTGGGCGGCGACTAGGATTTTCTCTGCGCTGGGATCGGCATCGGGACGTTGGGCGACAAGATTAACGCCGGTGTCAAAGGTTTGTTCACTGATCACCCATCCCTCGGCTTGCAGAACCTCTGAAGCGTAGTCACGGGTGCGTCGGCGATCGTCCTCTGTAAATCGCTCATGATTGAGGGCTTCCATATGCCCCATCAATCGCTCAATACTCACCTGTGGAGCTGGGGGCTGAGCCGATGCTGTCGGTTCTGGAATGGGGGCTGGGCTTGCCGGGGCTGCTGTAGGGATGGGGTCTGTTGGGGGGGCAATGCTGTTGCAGGCGATCAGCGTTAGGGAAAGTGCGATCGCAAATAATCCTAAGACTTGTCCCCATCTTACCCACTTTGCTCGACGCACCCATTCACTCCAATACTTCAAAACTGTCTAGTTTCCACATATATGCAATCCAACATTTAGACGCTTGACAGCTAGTAATCGTGCCCCATCTCAAAAATCTAGGCCTGGGGCCGGGCCATGACTTCTTTTCCCCACTGGGCGCGACTTCCCCAAGGCTGCAGAGCAGAGGGGAGCTGCCAATGTTTCCAGTTGAAATCATCTTTTGCGGCCCAAGCCAGATCGACGGTCTGAGGGATATGGGCTGAGCTGCTGTATTTCAAGTCGGCCTGATATTCTGCGACAAGCTTGGGATCTTGTTTCATCTCAGGGGACTGAAGATAGAGAACCGCACAGCGATAGCGCTGCTGCCACCCTGCGATCGCAAACTCCAGCTTCTCCGCTGAGGTATTGCAGACAACGGCAGCACAGCCCCACCACCAGGCTGCAACCACCCACTGCGGAAGGCTCAGATCATGGGCAATCGCTTCTTCCCAGAGCTGATCGTGACAGGTGAGTAAATGCAAGAGTTGAGGGTGAGTGGTGATTGAGTTGCGATCGCATTTCCAAACGGGAGCCGGGGGTTCCTGTTCAGGCCGCTTATCTCGCCAAGTCTTCATCAGAGCATCAATCCGAAGGTTTAGCACATCAGTATCTGGCTCATCGTACGACCAATGACGATCTTGCAGTCCCTCAGGGAAAAACGTTTCAAGCTGACAGAGGACCGATAGCTGCTCAGCACCCAAAAGCTGTTGTGTTGCAAAAATCCGCAATGGCACCGGCATTTGGTCGGTTTCAAGAGAAGGCTGAGGCATAGGAACTCCTGCTGAGAATGAGCCACACGCTCAAACTAAAACGTGAGACTTGAGCCAGATTGATATGATTAGTATTCTAGTCCCCCTGCCACCCCGTCTAAAGCCGACTGCACCTGCATGACAAATCCCAACTCATCTAACCCCAAAAACTCCCTTGATCCAGAACGCCTAGAGCGCCTGCGGGCTGAAGCCAAAGCACCTTTCCGAGGCCTGAGGCAGTTTTTCTACATCGCCTTTGCCGCCTCTGCTTTGCTAGGAGGCTTCATCTTCTTCTTCAAGCTTCTAGCCGGAGAAGACTTCAGCACGACCTTCTTTAACCTAATGGTGCAGCTCAGTGTTTTTGGTTTGATGGTTGGCCTACTGTGGCTGGAACGTCGCCCATCTTAGATCATGCGTTGTTCAATGGCCCAGCGAGCAAGCTCTGTCCGGTTGTTGAGTCCCGTTTTGCCCAGCATATTGCTGACGTGACTCTCAACCGTACGCTGACTCACGCTTAACCCTGCCGCAATTTCACGGTTTGACATGCCCTTCGCCACCAGCTGAATCACCTTTTGTTCTGTCGGTGTCAAATCAACATCAAAAGGAACATTAATGGAGACTTCACCCTCAATGGGGGCATTCTGTTGCTGCTGCATTCGCGCCGTTTGTTTCAGCGATGCCTCAATTTGAGCGACTAATTCATCCGGTTCGAAGGGCTTCACCATGTAAACATCGGCCCCAGTATTCAAACCTGTAACTCGATCCTGAATTTGTCCTTTTGCAGATAAAAATAAGACCGGTAACCAGCTCGTTTGAGGATTGTCGCGAACCCGCTTTACAAACGAATAGCCGTCCATCTCTGGCATCATGACATCGCAAATAATCAGACTGGGCAAATTTTGCTCCAGAACTCTCAATGCCTCGCGGCCATTCTTTGCGGTGACCACTTCGTAGCCCCGCAGCTCTAAATAATCTTTCACCAATAAAACAAGGTTCGGATCATCATCAATGAGCAGCAGTTTATTTTGTTCAGTGGTGCTTAGGTCTGGCATGCTTAAGGGTCCAATCTGGAGTCTATATTGATTCGCTAATATCAGGCTGCGACCGGGCAAGATCGCGTACAAAAATGATTAAAACAACGATAAATCTTCAAAACGATACGAAAATAAATAAACCTATGCTGACTCTACTGTTTATTTTGACCTAAGAAATGACATTCATGTTGGTGGTTACGGATTTTTTAATGACTTCAAGTTGTGACCAGATCTTTTGTAGTAAAGGATCGAGGCCTGTCTTCGCCACAGCAGAAATCGTCAGGACAGGAGTTGCTGTTGCCTGCTGGACTTGCTCCAGAGTGTGCCCCAACTGTTCAGGCAATATTGCATCGACTTTATTTAAGACCACAATCTGGTGTCGTTGGGCCAGGTCACGATTGTAGGCCTGCAATTCTTTCTGGATTGTTTGGTAGTCTCGTACCGGATCTTCCGCAGTGGCATCAATCAGGTGAACTAACAATCGGGTTCGCTCGACATGCCGAAGAAAGTCATGCCCAAGGCCCGTTCCTTCATGGGCACCCGCGATTAGACCTGGAATATCGGCAAAGACAATTCCGTCCCCGCTCGGGTGAGGAACAACGCCTAAATTAGGGATCAAAGTGGTAAACGGATAGTCTGCAATTTTAGGACGCGCTGCAGATAGCACTGCTATCAGCGTTGATTTCCCGGCATTGGGTAGACCAATGATACCTACATCTGCCAGCAGCTTCAGCTCTAAACGGAGGTTCCGCTCTTGTCCCAACAGTCCAGGCAGCGAATGTTCGGGGGCGCGGGTTCGATTGCTCAGAAAATGCTTGTTTCCCAGCCCCCCTTTGCCACCGATGGCAACGATCAAAGTTTGATCGACCTCTGTCAGATCACCAAGTAGTTCACCCGAGTCAACATCGTATACCGCCGTGCCGCAGGGAACTTCGACGTTCAGATCATCTCCTCCCGCTCCCGTCAAATTTTTGGGGCCTCCCTTTCGCCCATCCTGGGCTGCAAAGATCCGGGAATATTTGAAGTCTAATAAAGTCTGGAGGTTCGACACAGCCTGCAAAATGACGGAGCCACCTTTCCCACCATTGCCGCCTGCCGGTCCGCCCGCTGGCACATATTTCTCGCGCCGGAAGGCCACCATTCCATCGCCCCCCTTGCCGCCTTGCACTCGAATGTCTGCCTGATCAATAAATCGCATCTAGCGGTTAGTACCCCAACATATTTACTCTGATTGTAGAGGTTGGCCCTGTGATCCATCACTTTGGAGCGCGACAAAACTTGAAAACCCTTTCTATAAATTGGATCTGATGCAGGGCTGCAGGCTAGACCTTGGACCATTCCTGGACCTGATCGGTTAGATCAACAAAAACACGCTTTAGATCAGCTAGGTGATGCTCACAGCGCTCAGCTAATTCCTGCTTTGCATCCTGTTCTAACTGCGCCGCGATGCTTTGAAAGGCATCGGCACCGATATTGCCGCTGGCCCCCTTGAGTTGATGGGCTTCTTCATAAATAATCTCCAGCGTTTGAGAGATGTCACTCCTCTGTAAGCCTGTTGCTGAAGACATACCGTTAACTGCATCTTCTATTCTGTTCAGGTGCTGCCGTGCATCCGTTACGAATAGATCCAAGAGTTCTTGCTCAAACTCAATATCTCCCCCAGAGTATTCTTGTAACCGATTGCGATTGATGGGCGCTGACAAAGTCATGAACGTAACATCCCAGTTGTATTGCAGGCCACGCCACGATGGAAGCGGCAGATGCCTATTGGGGTAGCTCTGGCTGAGTTTTTTGACTGAACACCTTGTAGGTCATGCGAGAAATCTTACGAATCAGCTCCTGAGCCCGAGGATCATTATGGGGACGTTCAACCATCACGGTTGCAACATACCGTTGACCGTTGGGCATCTCGATTAGACCTGTATCTCCGACAATTGAACCAATATCTCCGGTTTTATGAGCAATGCTGGCCGCTGAATCGAGTCCCCGAGGCAGCAGCGTTTTGGTCACCGTGTTGCGCATAATCTTGAGTGTCTGATCGCGACTCTCGATAGACAGTAGCTCGCCACGGCTTAGCTTCAGCATCAAGTTAGATAAATCTTGAGGGCTTATGGTGTTTGTCCCATCTAGATCAGGCAGTGGATTACGAATCTCAGTATGCTTCAGCCCCCACCCCCGGAACTGGCGGTTGAGACGATCTGCGCCACCCAGTAAATCAATCAGCATATTGGTCGCAGTATTGTCGCTGATGGTGATCATTTTCTGCGCTGTTTCCAGGGCGCTGAACTCAGTCCCGGGGGGCTGATACTGCATCGTCCCTGACTCTGTTGCAATCAGATCAGGACGCATGACCAGCTTATCGTCAAGGTTAACTTCACCCGCATCAATCGCCTGGAAGAAGGCCAGCAGTACAGGTACCTTGATAGTGCTGGCCGCAGAAAAAGCTTGGTCTCCAGCAATATCAAGAGTTGCGCCTGTGTCTGCATTCAGGAAGTACATGCCTGGCGTCAAACCCTTTTGGGCCGCCGCCATTTGCCCAATTTCCGATTTCAGAGCATCGAGCGCTAGCTGTTGGGGGTGTCGTGGCTTGCTGACTTTTGGTTGCTTTGCCTCTTCTGCGAGGGTTGCATTGATAGATGAGTTAAGTGTACTTGGAGAACCTGAAGGGCCTAACGCCTGTACTGTGGCTTCCGGGACAGATAAAACCTCTGTTGAGCGAGTTGATAGTGTTGACTTAGGCGTTGGATCGACAATGGCAAGAATTGTGCCTGCGATCGCACCTACCCCTAACCCTGTCACCAAGAGCCGAACCGGGTAAAGGATCGGACGCTGTGCAGAAGTTTCATTGCGAGAGGAATTTAACGGCGCTCGCTTAGATGGGATGGCTTTTGTGCGGGTCTCGACCACCGGTGACACCACAGGTTTTCGATTCACTGCTGATTGACTAGCGATTGTGAAGCGAGGAGCAGTGGCTGTTTGCAGAGGCTTTATCTGGGGCGACCTTGTCCGTGATGAAGGCGTAGACGAAATCATCGGGGAGCGACGCTTTGACGCTATGCCATGGGCCACGTTTCGAGAGCTTCCCTGAGGAGATGGAGTGTTGCGATGGAACGAAACGGTTCGAGACCGTTGATGGGCACGCTGCCGTCGCTGTTTAAGAAGGTATCGACGTTTTCGGTAACTTAATGTTTGTCCAGAGCTTTGTAACACTGGGAATTCTCCTCGATTAAGCGACCTAAAATATACGGCCATGAATGCTAGCACGCTACAGTTGCTAGAGGAATTTCACCGATCCTACAACCGGTCTAAATTGTTCTTGCTACTCTAGCGCCTTGTGTACTGGCTGTATCAAAGTATCTGTTTTTTGGCAATATTGCCAAGGTTCTCGAACAATGCAGACCCAAATCTTAACGAATTTGCGACAGCTTCCAGCTAATCTGGCGATGAATACCGCGCAGCATTGCAACCTCTGATTCTGAGAGATTGGCTCGATTAAACAATCGCCGCAGCTTCATCATCCGTGCCTGGGCCGTATGAGGGTATAGAAACCCAACCTCCAACAAGAGTGCCTCTAGCTGCTCGTAGTGGGCTTCTATTTGATCAAGCGTTGCAGGCACATGGTCGCGGGGTAAGATGTTGTGCGGTTCTACTATAGGTGCAGGAAGGTCAGGACCGGAATGAATGATCGCCTGACGCAGTTCATAGGTACAGACTGCAACGGCCTGAGCCAAGTTGAGCGCTTTGTACTCATCGCTGGTGGGAATGCACAAAAATCGCTGGGCATAGTTCAATTCCTGGTTGCTTAAGCCTCGATCCTCTGGACCAAAAATAAGGGCTGACGGGCAATCTAACAGCCACGGCAGCACGGTGCGAGGTGGATGCGGCTCAATAGCTAAATGACGCTGGCTCCGGGCTGTTGTGGCGATTGCTCGCTGGCAACCCGAAAGGGCCTCTGGTAAAGTTGCAACTTGCTGAGCTGATTCAAGTAAGTCTTTAGCATGAACTGCCATCCATTGGGCCTCTTGCCCCAGGGGATCGCATTGAGGGTTTACAAAGGTAAGGTGCTGCAGCCCCATGTTCTTCATGACTCGGGCCACGGAGCCTACATTGGCTGCCCCAGCAGGTTCAACCAAGACAACGCGAATATTATTGAGGGTTTGAGAGGAGAGACTCATCTATAGGTGGAGAGCCTTTAGCGATAGGGCGAGCATCCGTTTTTAGGGGGATAACGCCAGCAACATTACGGATAGAATGTGGGTCTCTAGCATACAGGCAAAGCTTCATCCTGCTTTACGAAAATTTGTGTTGACACAAATCCGACAATCCCGCACACTCTGGTTAAAACACGTGTTCTACTGGCGAGCTAGGCTCCGACCGTTAATCAATGTTTTGGGCAAAGATTAAGCAAATGTAGAGCCATCTGGGGGTAAGGCTTAGAATCTACCGAGATCTCAGTGGATTCCTGCTATGATGTCGCGTGTAATCCAGTGTGATGCGTGAAGGAGTAAAGCTGAAGAGATGCCTGATTCCGTTGATTTAACTGGTCGACCAGTCCACTTTATCGGGATTGGCGGCATCGGAATGTCGGCCCTTGCTCACGTGCTGGTTCAGCGAAATTTACCCATTTCTGGCTCGGATGTCCGTCAGAGTAGCATTACTCAGAAGCTACAGGCACTGGGTGCTCAGATTTTTTGGCGGCAGGATGCGGGTAATCTCACTCAACTTCTAGCGTCACAGGCCGAGGCAAATCAAAAGAGTCAGGATGCCTCTCCCGTTCTGCCTCAAGTCGTTTGTTCAACCGCGATTCATGCTGATAATCCCGAGTATCGGGCAGCAGTGGAGTTAGGTTGCCCGATCTTTCATCGTTCAGATGTACTAGCGGCCTTAATTAAGGAAACGCCCTGCGGTATTGCTGTGGCTGGAACGCATGGTAAGACGACGACTAGCAGTTTGTTGGGCTACGTTCTCTTAGAGGGGCGGTTAGATCCTTCAATTGTGGTGGGTGGAGAGGTGGCGGCCTGGAATGGTAATGCTCGGGTGGGTAATAGTCCTTACTTGGTTGCTGAGGCCGATGAGTCCGATGGGTCGCTCGTCAAGTTTTCTCCAAAAATGGGTGTGATTACGAATATTGAGCTCGATCATCCTGATCACTATACGACGCTGGATCAGGTACTCGAGATTTTTCAGGCTTTTGTCAACCACTGCCAATGTTTGATTGTGTGTATTGATTGCCCAAATATTCGTGAACGTCTGATTCCGGCAAATTCCACAAAAGAAATTTTGACCTACAGCCTCAACGAAGAGGTCGGGGCTGATTATTCTGTGCGACAGGTGATCTATACGGCCTCTGGGACAGTTGCACAAGTCCTGGAAAAGGGAGAGTTATTGGGAGAGATGCATCTCAATTTGCTGGGAGAGCATAATCTGAGTAATGCGCTGGCTGCAGTTGCGATCGCACGTCAACTCAACCTAGACTTTCCCACCATTGCTAATGCTATGGCTAGCTTCGAAGGGGCCAGACGACGGTTTGAACATCGCGGCGAAGCCCAAGGAATCTGCTTCATTGATGACTATGCCCACCATCCTAGTGAAATCACGGCGACTCTGGCTTCAGCGCGACTGCAGGTACAGCCGTCACAGTCAGCACCAGCCCCCATCTATAAGCGCGTAATCGCCGTCTTCCAGCCCCATCGCTTCAGCCGGACCCACACTTTTCTAGAAGAATTTAGCCAAGCCTTTAGCGACGCTGACGTCGTCCTTGTGACCGACATTTATAGTGCAGGTGAAGAGGATTCTGGCCTGATCGATGGCGAACAGGTGACGGCAAAAATTGCTGCTCATCATTCAGGTACCGTGTGCTACCAGCCCGAGCTTACAAATGTTACAAACTATCTTTGTCAGAATCTTTGCTCTGGTGATCTCGTCATGTTCTTAGGGGCGGGAAACTTGAACAGAATTATTCCTGATGTTCTTTCCCATTTCCAAGCTAAAGCAGCGGATTCCTTAGATAGGGTAGCGCTACCATGACTCCGATGCTCATTAACCTACCCTCTGGCAGCGAGATTCAGACGCAGTTCACTCTGTCAGATCTAACAACTTTCAAGGTCGGTGGTCCTGCTGAATGGTTTGTTGCACCGCAGTCCGTTGAAGATCTGCAGGCCAGCTATGTATGGGCCGTTGAGAATAATATCTCTGCTACCTTGCTGGGGGCAGGGTCTAACCTACTCATTAGCGATCAGGGATTACCTGGCTTAATTATCTCTACGCGTTTTCTCAAGCATCACAACTTTGATGAGCAAACCGGGCGAATCACGGTTGAAGCCGGCAAACCTCTCCCCAAGCTTGCCAAACAAGCCGCGCGCAAAGGCTGGGCCGGTCTAGAATGGGCGGTTGGAATCCCCGGGACCGTGGGTGGAGCCGTGGTGATGAATGCCGGTGCCCACGGCGGCTGCACCGCTGACAACTTAGTTGAGGCCCACGTTCTCAATCCCGACGGCTCTATTGAAATTTTGCCCGCATCAGCCCTCAACTATACCTACCGCTCATCTATCCTGCAGCAAGATAGACGTCCTCTGATTCGCGCCGTGCTGCAGCTGCAGCCAGGTGCAGATCCTAAGGTTGTGCAGACCACCACCCAGACTCACCTCAGCCATCGCCTCAATACCCAGCCCTACGACTGGCCAAGCTGTGGCAGCGTCTTTCGAAATCCCCTACCGCGCTCTGCAGGGTGGCTCATTGAGCAGGCGGGGCTGAAGGGCTACCAACTTGGTGGCGCTCAGGTTGCGCAGAAACATGCCAACTTTATTCTGAATTGTGGGCATGCTACGGCAAGTGATATCTTCAACTTGATTCGCCATGTTCAGCATCGCGTTGAGCAAGAATGGTCTCTCTCTCTGCATCCAGAAGTCAAGATGTTAGGAGAATTCTTTGAGGTTGCGTAGAGATATCCCAGTATCATGAAGAGAGTCTGTGCCGTACGGCCTAGATCTCGAAATCGTCAATACCCATCTATAGATTAAAGCTAGGAAATATGGCAGAAGGACAAGGACAAGGTTTTGGTTTCGGTCTCGGCAAAATGAAAGAGCTGGCTGAAGCCATTAAGAAAGCACAGCAGGTTCAAGAAGGTGCCAAGCAGCTGCAGGAAGACCTAGAGGCTATGGAAATCGGAGGCGAATCCGGTGGCGGCATGGTCAAAGTTTTCATGAGTGGTAACCAAGAACCCCTTCGAGTAGAAATTTCTCCAGCGGCCATTGAAGAAGGTGCTGAAGTTCTCTCTGATCTGGTCGCCGCTGCGATGAAAGATGCCTACGTCAAATCAACAGATACCATGCGAGAGCGGATGGAAGATTTGACCGGCGGGCTTGATCTGCCCGGTCTCAATATGTAATTTCAAGAGACCGTTGATCTTCGGCGATACTCTACAGCGATTCTGTTTGGGTAGAGTCGAGGCGTTGTCCCATTGATAATTCATTGATATCAGTACAAGACACGAGCGTTAGAGATAAAAATGCTCATGTCTTGTACTTTTTTTTGCTGCTCAGTCCTTGTATCATATGAAGTCACTGCGTTGTATAAGAAGCCATTGAGTAGATGGCTCGGAAATTAACAACTCGACATTTGACAGTTGTAATTGGCAGGCGATATAGTCAGGGTTTGGTAAAATAATCACTACTGAGCATACGCTTGCTTCGATATTAATCCATGCCCACAATTCAGCAATTAATCCGTAATCAACGGCAAGAAATCCTGAAGAAGACGAAATCTCCAGCTTTGAAAAGCTGTCCCCAGCGCCGGGGCGTCTGCACACGGGTTTACACTACAACACCCAAAAAGCCAAACTCAGCTTTGAGAAAGGTTGCTAGGGTTCGTCTCACCTCCGGTTTTGAGGTGACAGCTTACATCCCAGGGATTGGACATAACCTTCAGGAACACTCGGTTGTGATGATTCGTGGTGGTCGTGTTAAGGACCTGCCAGGTGTGCGCTACCACATTATCCGAGGCACCTTGGATACAGCCGGCGTGAAGGATCGCCGTCAGAGCCGTTCTAAATATGGTGCTAAGAAGCCTAAGCCAGAGAAGTAAGCATTGCTTGCCCGTCAAGATAGATGTTTCGAGTCCTGGGAAAAGGTCTGGAAATAGGCTCTGAGATTAATTCCATCGAATTCTAGCCCTCTTCTATGGGTTAGTTGTTCAATCATTGTCCTGAAAGATTAAAGTAGGTCTCCATGTCTCGTCGTATTCGCGTCCAAAAGCGTCCCGTCCCACCTGATTCTGTTTACAACAGTCGATTGGTCAGCATGACTATTCGTCGTCTGATGACAAGTGGCAAAAAGTCGGTTGCCTCGCGCCTCCTCTATGACGCCATGAAAGTCATCGAAGAGCGCACCAATCAAGACCCCCTTGAGGTCTTTGAGACGGCGGTGCGGAATGCGACGCCACTGGTTGAAGTCAAGGCTCGACGGGTGGGTGGTGCAACCTATCAGGTGCCCATGGAGGTTCGCTCTGAACGTGGTATTGCGCTTGCGTTACGTTGGTTGGTTTCTTTCTCGCGTCAGCGTGGAGGTCGCTCGATGGTTAGTAAGTTAGCTAATGAGCTAATCGATGCAGCCAATGAGACCGGTGGTGCAATTCGCAAACGAGAAGAGACGCATCGCATGGCTGAAGCAAATAAGGCCTTCGCTCACTATCGCTATTAAAGCGGATTGAGGACAGGCATCAGTTGATTGAAAGATCCAGTGGAGCCTGGGTAAGTTAGCTTGCTCAGACGTAAGGAGAGAGCTGTGGCAAGGTCCATCCCCCTCGAAAAAATACGTAATATCGGAATTGCTGCTCATATTGATGCGGGCAAAACGACAACAACAGAGCGTATTCTGTTCTATTCCGGCGTGGTTCACAAGGTGGGAGAGGTTCACGATGGCAACACCGTGACGGACTGGATGGATCAGGAGCGAGAGCGG
This sequence comes from Acaryochloris thomasi RCC1774, assembly GCF_003231495.1. Classification (NCBI taxonomy): domain Bacteria; kingdom Bacillati; phylum Cyanobacteriota; class Cyanophyceae; order Acaryochloridales; family Acaryochloridaceae; genus Acaryochloris; species Acaryochloris thomasi. Next base: position 37,021 of record NZ_PQWO01000017.1, on the reverse strand, counting down.
GGAATCACGATCACAGCTGCGGCTATTTCAACAACTTGGAAAGACCACCACATCAATATCATTGATACGCCGGGACACGTTGACTTCACCATTGAGGTGGAGCGCTCGATGCGCGTGTTAGATGGCGTGATTGCTGTGTTTTGCTCTGTGGGAGGAGTGCAGCCCCAGTCAGAGACGGTGTGGCGACAGGCTGAGCGTTATTCAGTACCTCGGGTTGTGTTCGTCAACAAAATGGACCGCACGGGAGCCGATTTCTTCAAAGTTTACGATCAGATCCGTGAGCGGCTGAGAGGAAATGCGATCGCAACTCAAATTCCCATCGGTAGCGAAGACAACTTTCGCGGAATCGTTGACCTCGTCAGAATGAAAGCCTTCATCTACAACAACGATGAAGGCACCGATATTCAAGAGACAGAGATTCCCGCCGAAGTCAAAGATCAAGCTGAAGACTATCGCACCCGTCTGGTGGAGAGCGTCGCTGAAGCCGACGATACGTTGATGGAAAAGTATTTAGAAGGTGAAGCACTCTCTGAAGAGGAGATTACCGTGGCGCTGAGAAAAGGTGCCATTGCAGGCACCATGATTCCCATGCTGTGTGGTTCTGCCTTTAAGAATAAAGGTGTGCAGCTCCTGCTAGATGCCGTCATTGATTACATGCCCTCCCCCATAGAAGTTCCCGCCATTCAGGGGCACTTAGAAGACGGGAGTGAAGCCGAGCGTCCTGCTGACGACAATGCACCGCTGTCGGCCCTAGCCTTCAAAGTCATGACTGATCCCTACGGTCGCCTCACCTTCCTCAGGGTTTATTCTGGTGTCTTAACGAAAGGCAGCTACGTCCTCAACCCAACCAAAAATAAAAAAGAGCGGATTGCTCGCTTGATCATCATGAAGGCAGACGATCGTATCGAAGTCGATGAACTCCGGGCAGGCGATCTAGGTGCAGCTCTCGGTCTCAAAGACACCTTCACAGGCGAAACACTGTGCGATTCCAAATCTCCAATCATCCTGGAATCTCTTTTCATCCCTGAACCCGTTATTTCGGTGGCCGTTGAGCCTAAAACAACCCAGGATATGGACAAGCTCTCCAAAGCGCTGCAGTCCTTGTCTCAGGAAGATCCGACCTTCCAAGTCAGTATCGATCCCGAAACCAATCAGACCGTGATTGCAGGGATGGGTGAACTCCACCTTGAAATCTTGATTGATCGGATGCTGCGGGAATTTAAAGTACAGGCTAATATTGGTGCGCCACAGGTCGCCTATCGCGAGACCATCCGCAAAGCTGTAGAAGCGGAAGGAAAATTTGTGCGTCAGAGCGGCGGCAAAGGTCAATATGGCCACGTTGTGATTCAGCTCGAGCCGGGCGAGCCAGGGACAGGCTTTGAGTTTACATCCAAGATTACAGGGGGAGCAATTCCCCAGGAATTTATTAAACCTGCAGAGCAGGGTATGAAAGAAGCTTGTGAATCTGGTGTCTTAGCGGGTTATCCTCTTATAGATGTCAGAGTGACCCTGATTGATGGGTCGTATCACGATGTGGACTCTTCAGAGATTGCCTTCAAGATTGCCGGTTCCATGGCCATTCGAGAAGGTGCCCTCAAAGCATCACCCGCTCTTTTAGAGCCGATGATGAAAACTGAGGTCGAAGTCCCCGAAGAGTTTTTGGGGCCTGTCATGGGAGATTTAATCTCTCGCAGGGGCCAAATTGAAGGACAGGAAGTGACCCAAGGGCTGTCTAAGGTCACAACCAAAGTTCCTTTGGCAACCATGTTTGGGTATGCCACGGATATCCGGTCTATGACCCAAGGTCGAGGTATCTTTTCTATGGAGTTTAGCTGTTATGATGAAGTACCTCGGAGTGCGGCTGAACCAATCATCGAAAAAAACAAAGGGTACGCATAGATCATTGAAAAGGAATAGTTGATTCATGGCACGCGCAAAGTTTGAAAGAAACAAACCTCACGTCAACATTGGCACCATTGGTCACGTTGACCACGGTAAAACAACACTGACAGCAGCCATTACTATGTCTCTGGCAGCAGAGGGTAATGCGAAAGTCAGAAAATATGACGAAATTGATGCTGCCCCTGAGGAAAAAGCTCGCGGGATTACCATCAATACCGCCCACGTTGAGTACGAGACCGATGGTCGTCACTACGCTCATGTTGACTGTCCTGGACACGCTGATTATGTCAAAAACATGATCACAGGCGCAGCTCAGATGGACGGTGCGATTCTGGTTTGCTCCGCTGCCGATGGTCCTATGCCCCAGACCCGTGAGCACATCCTGCTCGCCAAGCAGGTCGGTGTCCCTAGCCTCGTTGTTTTCTTGAACAAAGAAGATCAGGTTGACGACGAAGAGCTGTTAGAGCTAGTCGAACTAGAAGTTCGTGAACTGCTCTCTGAATATGACTTCCCTGGCGATGATATCCCCATCGTTGTAGGTTCTGCCCTCAACGCAGTGGAAGCCCTCACGTCAAAAACTGACCTTAAAAAGGGTGATGACAAGTGGGTTGATAAGATTTTAGCCCTCATGGACGAAGTGGATGCCTACGTTCCTACACCTGAACGTGACGTTGACAAGCCATTGCTGATGGCTGTTGAAGACGTTTTCTCAATTACAGGTCGAGGAACCGTTGCCACAGGTCGAATCGAGCGCGGCGTCGTCAATGTTGGCGAAACTGTGGAAATCGTGGGCATCAAGGATACAAACTCTACTACCGTTACGGGCGTAGAAATGTTCCAGAAGACTCTGGATCAAGGGATGGCTGGCGACAATGTAGGCCTACTCCTTCGCGGTGTTCAAAAAGAAGATATTGAGCGGGGCATGGTTATTTCCAAGCCTGGTTCGATTACGCCTCACACCAAGTTTGAGTCTGAGGTCTACATCCTCAAGAAAGATGAGGGTGGCCGTCATACGCCTTTCTTCCCTGGTTATCGTCCCCAGTTCTACGTTCGTACAACTGACGTAACCGGAACCATTGATGCTTTTACGGCTGATGATGGTAGCTCGGCTGAAATGGTCATGCCCGGTGACCGCATCAAAATGACAGTTGATCTGATCAACCCCATCGCCATTGAGCAAGGAATGCGCTTTGCGATTCGTGAAGGTGGTCGTACTGTTGGTGCTGGCGTTGTCTCCAAAATCCTCGCTTAAAACCAGGTACTGAAGAGAGCTGCTGGAACCTGTCCAGCAGCTTCTTTTTGTCTTAATCGCATCAGGCCAAAAATTATTGGGAGGCACAATCCCGTGTTTTCCCCTGAACCTAGAAAATAAAAGAGAACAGACCTATGGCAACCTTAGATCAGCAGAAAATCCGGATTCGACTAAAAGCTTTTGACCACAGACTTCTTGATACCTCCTGCGACAAAATTGTCGAAACGGCAAAGCGTACGAATGCGTCGCCTGTTGGTCCTATCCCCTTGCCTACCCGCCGTCGCATCTACTGTGTGCTTACATCACCTCACGTTGATAAAGATGCTAGAGAGCATTTTGAGACCCGAACCCATCGCCGCATCGTTGATATCTATCAGCCTTCACCCAAGACAATTGATGCACTCATGAAGCTAGATCTGCCTGCCGGAGTCGATATTGAAGTCAAGCTCTAGGTCTCTTGTTGCGGTAGTCGAAACGGCGGAAAGATCGGCAGAAACTGAGTTAGGACGTTAATTAGGGAGGAACTCAGTTGTTCTTCCTGAGACTTACTAAGCTAGATGGGCTAGAGTAAGAAATACTAATTTTCAACGCGTCAACATATCTGCATTTCGGCAATGGCTTTTCCTTCTTCGCTCGCAGTTAGAGAACTTCCTCTCTTTCCTCTTCCTGAGGTTGTTCTATTCCCCAACTGTCCCCTGCCTCTTCATATTTTTGAGTTTCGCTATCGGATCATGATGAACACGATCCTAGAGAGCGATCATCGGTTCGGTGTCCTCATGTGGGACCCAGAGCAGGGGCAAGCTGCAGCCGTTGGTTGCTGTGCTGAAGTCATTCGCTATGAGCGTCTTCCTGATGACCGGATGATGGTTCTTTGTCTCGGTCAACAGCGGTTTCGTGTACTTGATTATGTGCGAGATAAGCCCTATCGAGTGGGTTTAGTTGAATGGATTGGGGATACGTCAACGCAAACGGATCTACAGCCGTTAGCCTCTGACGTTAAGCAGCTATTTAAAGATGTTGTGGGTTTGTCGGATAAGCTCACAGATCAAGAAACTGAACTTCCTGATGATATTCCTGAACAGGCCACTCAGCTGTCCTACTGGGTCGCTAGCAAATTTCATGGAGCAGCGCCTGAACAGCAGGCTCTTTTAGAGATGCAGGACACACAACTGCGGCTAGAGCGAGAGACCGAAATTCTGACATCCACACGGAATCATTTGGCAGCCCGAACGGTTTTGAAGGATACGCTCAATTCTTAGCTGATCGTGACTAGCGGGTAGCTCCCAAAACTTTTCAGCACCTCTGTTGATGCTTGAAGCTGCTCCAAAGCAGAGTGGAAAGTGGTTTGCTCCGCACTGATTTCTGCGTCAATAAAAAATACGTAGTCCCCCATTGATCGTCGGCTGGGTCGAGATTCGATGCGGCTCAAGTTGATACTGCGCTCTGCAAATATCTGGAGGGTTTTGAGTAGTGCTCCTGGTTGGTTGGCGGGCAAGCTGAAAGCAAGTGAGGTGTAAGTTTGATCTGTTTCAATCACGGGAGGTAGGTCTGCAGTTTTTTGCTGATTGATTACCCAAAAACGCGTGCAGTTATCTGGGTGGTCTTGAATGGTGCGTTGAACGATAGGTAGCTCATAGAGCTGGGCTGCCCGCTCAGAAGAAATAGCCGCGGCTGACGGATCTGCCTGGACGTATTGGAGAGCTTCTGTTGTCGAGTTGGTCGCAATCGCAGTTGTTTGAGGCAGGTTAGTGGCTAGCCATCTTTGGCATTGCCCCAACGCTTGAGGATGTGAGTAAACTGCTTTAATTTTTTGCAGATTAGGAGTTTGAGCAATCAATACGTGTCTGATGGGTAAGACCAAAGCCTGACGAATTTGGAGGTCGGAGCATTGCCATAAAGTGTCTAGTGTTGTGGCAACGCTACCCTCAATTGAATTTTCGATGGGAGCAATCGTTAGATGGGTCTCTCCCTGGGCGGTTGACTGGATTGTACGGGCAATACTGGCATAGGGACGCAATGTCGTAGACGGCGTGGAATGTAAGTCTAGATAGGCGAGTGCGGCTTGCTCAGCATAGGTTCCAGGAGGACCTAAATGGGCGATTGACAGTGTCATAAATCCACCGGGCTGTTTTTGTTAGTGTATCGGTGCAGTGTTCAGTTCTTAAAGCTTCGCGACTAGGAATGCTGAGTTATTTCTACCTATCAGCTTCTGGGATGGACTATGCCACAATGAAGGTCATGCCGTTACCGTCAATGGGTTTATTTTGCTTGAGGTAGACGTCCACCAGCAACTACATGCTTTTTTGCGTGATCAGGGAGAAGTTCGCTGGCCCCACCACTTGTCTGTGGCCCGACTGGTCGCCCGAGCTTTACGCCTTCAGCGGAGCGCTCTCATCCAGGTGAGTGCGGCAGCTCGGTATCGGGGGCATTATCGCTGTAGCTATCTTGTACCTCTATTGCTGTGGCCTGATCCTGTTGTACTGGTTACTCCTGCTGCTGTTCAGCAACGGCTTTTACAGATAGATATTCCTAAGTTGAGTGAGTGGCTGGGGTTTAAAAAGCCGGTTTGCACTGTGCAGCAGTGGCCCGGGCCTCACTTTAGCGGTCTCCTTATTCTTTCGCCTCAGGAGTGGTTGGCACAGCGGTCTGATTGGACAATCGGATCTGGCCTAGTGCTGCTGGATGGGGTGGATGAACTAGAGAGCTGGACTCGCAAGCATTTAACGGTCTCCCTTGATTTGCAAGATTGGGAGCAGCTGCGATGGTGCTATCCTCATCAGACCCAGCTTCTGCGAGGTGCGCGCGCGCAGTTAACTCGCAGCATCTTTCAGCATCCGGTTAATCCCTATGGCTGTGCTTTATTGACCGAGGGTGAGCATCAAGTTCTTGAGCATCTGCATCACGATCTGCTGAGCTGCGACTTAAGCATGGGGCCTAAGTCTTGGCAACGTTTTTGGCAGCAGTATACTCGGCCGGATCAACTGCTTTGGACAGAGATCCATCGGCAGCAGGGATCGTTCACGCTTCACTGTGCGCCGATTGATGTTGAACCCTATCTACGGGCGATTTGGGAGCAGCAGACAACAGTGCTTTTCGGTGGAGGTGTGAACGTGCAAGCGAGCGCCCACCTCTATGAAAAAACGCTGGGGATCGAAGATGTAACCTGTGTTCAGTTTGGTGCGGATCGGCATACAGAGGCTATTCAGCTTTATATTCCCGATGGTTTACCCATGCCCAATACGCCTGAATTTCAGGCGCGAATCATGATTCAAATTCGTGATTTGTTGGCCCTTAGTCGAGGGCTAGGTCGGCCTACCGTCTTGGTAATTGATGACCTGCCTTTGAAAGCGCAGATTGCGGCTTTGCTGGCGGCTGAGTTTGGATCTCGGGTACAGGTTGAGACACCTGCTTTGGGCCAAGACAGCATTTTAGTCACGGGCTGGGACTACTGGCTGCAGGTGCAGCATCATGTTCCGGCTCCGCCTCTATTGGTGATTGCAACGCTGCCTATTCCATCATTGGAGGATCCGCGGGTGGCTGGGCGAGTGGCTTACTATAAGCGGCGGCGTCAAGATTGGTTCCGTCTCTATCTCCTGCCCCAGACGCTGAGAATGCTGCAAGATGCGATCGCACCTGCTCGTGAGCAGCAAGGCGTTGTTGCGCTTTTAGATGCCAGAGTTATACATCGTAGCTATGGTCAGCAGATTCTAGATGCGCTTAGTCCCTACGCACGGATTAATTACCTCGACTCAAGTTTATTTACACAGTCTGCCTTACCACTATTGGATCATGCCTAGGCTATTAAGATTCCACGAGTAACGTGACGGTGCTCCCTGATCGCCATTAGGATCAGTTGAGTAGCATTGATGAGGGCAAGAGGATGGGAGAATCAAAGCGACGCCAAGAGTCACAGGGTGAGCAGTATGGAAAAGATCCCAGGATTTTGCCCTGGATCCCCTTCTCCGAACAGCAGCTGATTCAGTTCTTTCGAGTGGCAAACAAGGGTGCCTGGGTTGGGATTGGGATTGTAGTGATTGCTTGGGTGATCTTGCGCTTCATCGGTCCCCTCTTGGGTTTATGGGAAGTTCAATATTGATTAAGGGCTAGCCACAATGAATCTGTACTGGACAGAGAGAAAGGTAGACGGTATAGTTATCAACTACCGTGTCTTTACTCTTCTCTAGTTGGCAGAGACTTTTGACACGTCCTTCAGGAAATGATGGTGGCATAGCCAAGTGGTAAGGCAGGGGCCTGCAAAGCCTTTATCCCCAGTTCGAATCTGGGTGCCACCTTTAGATAAGACTAATGCTGTAAGCCAGTTACGGCGGTTTTAGTAATGATGTCAGATTGTTCCGGGTTGACGACAAGAAACCTTTCCACCAAAGTCCCGCATCACTCATAAAACCAAGCCCTACCAACAGCGGTTGCCTCTCGGATTGCCGGTCAATGTGGCAGGACGGCATGGCTCGCTTAAGGAGTGATTACTAAAATGTAATTTCATTTTCCTTCAGACGCCAGAGGCTCCGGCACCCGATTTAGTGGCGGCTGGGATAAATCCTGACTGGCTTCCATAACGCATTGGAAAGGGCACTATGTTTTGCCGAGGTGTGTCTTATTGAGCCAAGCAGTCTTGAAGTTGTTGCCGTAGTGCCTGTGTATCTAAATCACGGCCAATCAGCACTAGCTGTGTTCTCGGTGTGGTGGGCCAGTCATCGGAGTCCATCGTGTAGCGCTTGCCACTGAGCTGAAAGATGTAGCGCGGGGCAACCGCCTCAAACCACAAAAATCCCTTGGCCCGAAAGACGTTCTCTGATAACTGTTCCGTCAGCCAAGTTTGAAATTTTTCAAGTTCAAAGGGACGATCGCTCTCAAAGGCCACCGATAAAAAACCATCGTTGGCAAGGTGGTCAGAGTGATGATGATGATCGTGGCCGTGGTGACCGTGGCCGTGATGATCATGATCATGATCGTGGGCAGTTTCGCTGAGAGCTTTCGCTTCTGCGGCATAGCGATCAGGGCGAAACAGATCGGTCTCTAAAATTAACGGTAGCGGGACTTGGCTGTGTTGCGATCGCAATATCCGCGCCCCCCACTTCTGCTCACGAATCCACTGCTCTAAATCTTCTACCTGCTGCTCTGGGGCTAAGTCAGTCTTATTGAGGACAATAATGTCACCATAGGAAACCTGGTTCAGGGCTGCTTCACTCTTAAAATGCTGTGGGGAAAAGGTTTCAGCATCCACTAACGTCACGATGGAATCGAGGTGGGTTAAGTCCCGCAGCGGCGGACCCACAAAGGTGAGGGCCAAAGGCAGCGGATCTGCCACCCCCGTCGTTTCAACAACCAAGTGATCCACCTTCTCGTCCCGCTCCAAAATGCTGTAGACCGCTTCGACGAGATCATCATTAATGGTGCAGCAGATACAGCCATTGCTTAACTGCACCATATCTGATTCCACAGAAATCAAGAGCTGGCTATCAATATCGATATCGCCCAACTCATTCACCAACACCGCCACTTTCAAATCCTGGCAATTATGGAGAATGTGATTGAGCAGCGTGGTCTTGCCGCTGCCGAGGAAGCCCGTAATGATCGTGACCGGCATCCCTCGCTTGGGCAGTTGCAGATCGGTTTGCGGCAGGGCTTGTTGAATGGGCGATTGAATCATGGGTTGACTCCGTCTGCGGTTAATGATTTTGCTCTGGGGGCATGAGCTGCAGCGCTAATCGCTGCAGAGTCGTGAAAATGTTGTAGAACCCGTTGCTGCGTGACGGGGTAAGGCTAACGTTGAGGCCGGTCTGTTCAATAAAGTTTGGGGTGAGCTGCACAATTTGTTCGGGCGGCAATCCATTGAGACCTTCAATCAGCAGCCCCACCAACCCTTTGGTGATTTGAGCGTCGGAGTCCCCTTGAAAGTGAACCCCGCCGTCGGTCGAAGTGGCAGTGAGATAGACCTGGGACACGCAGCCCACGACCTTATTGCAGGGCTGTTTATCAGCTTCTGGGAAGGGGGGCAATCGCTTGGCGAACCAGAGCAGATATTCGTATCGCTGCTTGGGATCAGAGGTCTGCTCGAAGCGCTTCACAATTTTGGCAAGGGCGGGGGGGAGAGGGGTCGTCACCATAGACATAGCGCCTGGAGTGCAGGTGTATCGTTAAAATGATAATGATTATCATTCACTATATCAAGAGGCGGCATTGTGTTGAAACTTAATTCAGGGTGAGGAGCCTGTGAGATAGCGGTTCCCAGTCTTAAGAATCGCCAAGATGGTTTCTCAGCACAGTCTATTTAGGAGAATAAGGCTTCAAACCCTAGCCTGTTCATAAAATCTGGGAGTGGTTGTGCGATCGCAATCGGTGAGAGGTGCGATCGTTCGAGCGTCAAACACAGTGGTTTCCGATGCAATGGGTGCTCATGAATGGTCTGAACTTCGAGTTCGAGAGATGGACTCATGACTTAATTGACAGGAAAGCTGCCAATACCCTATAGGCAGAGCTTTGCGCTCTTGGATCTCTAGTCCTTATGGCGAAAGTTTGCGCGGATGTGGTCAAAGAGAGCTGACAAGTTGGATAGGGACAGGGATTCTTGAAAGCTTTACGGGGAAAGGCATATCAATCTTAAGATTCCCAAACGGGGTGGCTTGATGGCAGTAAACTACTGGATAATGCCCTCAGAGTCGGAGTTATCAGCCGCTATCCGTAGAATTTAGTAGTTATCCGCCTCAAGGATGCACATGGACTCCTTTGGCGAAACCAGTTCGGTAAACATGCCCCGACATTTCTTCTGGGAATGCTTGCACCTCAATCACGATTCTGCAGTACGTGCTGATGTGTCTCGCCAAAACTACTCGGTGTGCCCACGCCATTGGTATGTCGATGCCACATTCAAATGTTCTCGCTGCTCCGAGAAGTTTTGCTTCACCGCCGCTGAGCAAAAACGATGGTACGAACAACTCGGTTTCTACGTCGATTCATATGCAAAAAACTGTCCTACGTGTAGACATGACGATCGTAAAATGAAATCGCTTCGACAAGAATACGATCGTGCCATAGCATCAACACTTCAATCAAAGGATGTCGAGACGAAAAAACACATGGCTGGCGTCATCGACGAACTGTATTCTTATAACACTGACCTGCCCGTGAAAATTCACGCGAACCGCAAAGTTCTTGGTCGACAAATCACTCGAATCACAACTCAGACCGACGTATAACAAAAAAATGTACCGGATCGCGAAGCCGGGTATATTCAAATGGAGAATCACTTGTCGCGACCCGGTGATTTTGGACGTTAGGGCTTGCTGAAAAAGTCTGAGCCAGCTAAATAGACCCTGAACCCTCTGTAAACTCGTTCTCAAAATCTCTTTTTTTGAGAGCTTTGGATTTCCACGTACAAAGCTAAATCGGCTATAACGTCGAGGATGCACAACTTGACCGTGCACTCCCTGTCAACCTTATCGGCTGTAATGACTGTATATCAACGGTTCTTGCTTTTTTAGGAAGCTTTAGTTAGGGCATCAAACTATGCATCGTTCTGATGTGCTCCAGTTACATTCATCGCAGATTGAGAATGCCAGTGAAATTGCCGCGAATGCATTGATCGCTGATCCGGTATTTAGCTACTTAACACCGGATGATCCAGAACTGCGATTTCAGGCTTTAAGTTGGCTGACAAGTCAATTAATGGTTTACTGCATTCAATATGGGCATGTCTACACGACATCAGACTTTCAAGGAGTAGCGGCTTGGTTGCCGCCATCAGGAGAATTCTCTACCAATCTACTCCAACAATTAAAGATGGCGCTTCAGGTTCAGTTGTATAAGTTGCCAGTGAAGGTAGGTTGGAATCGATTGGCACGATGGCTAAATATGTTGTCTGCAATCGAAAGAGTTCAGCAACAAGATATGGGCAATTCTCCCTATTGGGATTTAGGGCTGATGGTTGTGCAACCAGAGAGTCAAGGACAAGGGATAGGGACTCAATTACTACGGCCTATTTTGTGTCGAGCAAGTGATGAGGGGCTTCCTTGTTCTGTCGTCACGGCGACAGAGTTAGCCGTGCGGTTTTACCAGAAAAATGGGTTTGAAATCGCGCGTAAGCAACAACTTACAACTGATGCTCCGCCATTTTGGATACTCAAGCGTAATCCATGACCAGCGTACTACTTGATCAAGATTGGTGTTGTAGAACCTAGAAATCTCGTTGCAGCAGTTTGCCAAACGTTTAGGGTGGAGTAATCGTATTTTTTACCTGCTGAACGACAATGTTGAGTCTCTGTTCTGGGTTGTGGCAGTCGATGTAGTGTCATCTCTGAGCGTTTAAAGCAATAAGCGATCGCACCTGCACCGAGTGTCATCTCTCATGACGCTCCTATGCGCTTTGCAGGGCAAAGCCCTTGGCTTTACTATATTTCACGGTCTTGAAGGTAATGTGATTATTGGCAGGATTATAAAGTGTATAGGTGGCTTGTCCCAATGTGCGCCCCACGCTGCCAACGCCGACAATGCGTCGGGGCGTTCGATTTTGCGTTTGAGGAGCCTGTGTTCCATCTAAGGTCATGACGGTGGAGCATAGATCACTTGGTTCGATCCAGCATTCAAAGGCTAAGCCTGAACGTCCACAGAATAGATTGTTGGCATCAGCGCGAATCAGGCGATCGCACAATTGAATCGCGGGCGTCTCCGGCGTGAGTTCATCGGCGTAGCCCACCGTGCTGCCGTGAATCAAGAGACAGTCGAGTTCGTGAAACCCAAAGTGAAGCGATCGCATCCAGTCCACCGCCTCCCGTGATACTGACTCCCAGAGGTGCTGCACAGCGTCGGCCCCCTCTTGCTCTATTAACTCTGGCGCATCGGGCAATCCGCCCAACCCGTACAAATTAAAACACTGCTCTTCCCACCAGCCGATACAAACCTGGGGTTCTAATTCCCCGGCGCGCGGAGACTGAAGCCGCCGCATCACAGCCCGGTTGTCGCCCTTAAGTCCCACAATATCTCCTAAGACATAGAGGTCCGTTACCGGATAGCGCTGTCGCCGGATATCGGCCAGCACCGCCTCATATGCATCGAGATTACCTTCTATCCCGCTTAAGATAGCCCACTGTTCCATTCTTCACCTCCTTAATTGGGGCCAGCTACCGCTGACACACATGACTAGGATCATCAGCCCGTTCTGCAAACTCCATCCCCCGCGCCAATCGCCATGCAAAAATAGGCGGTAAGCCCTGCTCAATAATGGCTAAACAGGTTTTTGTATAGTCGTAGGGCACTTCTCGGAGTGTGACCTGTGCCGTCTCTGTGTCATAGAGAACATAGGTCGCATTGGGTCGTCCGTGGCGAGGCTCTCCCACCGATCCGGCATTGATAATCCGCTTCAGGGAAACCGTGGACTGCTGCTGTGTTTCTTCTTTTCCAGGTTGATGAACCCGCATCGAAAGTTTGCCATCGGCTAGATCACGCACGTAGGGGACATGGGTATGACCGCAGAACAAGACATCTGCCCCGGTGGATAAGACCCGTTCTAGGGCGGCAAATCCGTCCATGCTGGGGAGTAGATATTCATGCTGACTGTTGGGGCTACCGTGAACAAAGGCCAGATTTTCAGATTGCAATGTGATCGGCAGACTTGCTAAATACTCCCGCACCTCTGGATGAACGACTCGGTCCGTCCATTCATGGGCTTGCTTCCCTCGCTTTTCTGCTAACTGTGAAGGATAACTACAGTCACAGGCATTGAGGCCATCGACAATATCTTCGTCCCAGCAGCCCTGACAGGTGGGAATATCGAGGGAACGAATCATCTCCACCACTGCGTTGGGATGGGGACCGTAGCCCACCAGATCGCCGAGACAGTAAATCTGATCGGTTTGCTGGCGATCGATATCAGAGAGCACGGCATTGAGTGCCTCAACGTTGCCATGAATACAGGAAATCACTGCGAGTTTCATACAGAAACAGCCTCCTCGACTGGCTCTAAGGTCTTGTATTGCTGTTGATAATAGGAGAGCGTCTCATCTGCCAAGCTGCTATCCAATAGGGTCTGAGCAATGATCTCTTGCTCTAGGTTGTCGCCGATCACCTCAACGCCGCTGTAGCGATGGGGGCGTCCCTCTAGCCAACGAGGTATATTCAGTTCGGTATATTCGATGCCCTCTAGCCCTGCTACAAAATCGATGCTAAGGGCTTGTCCATCGGGCATCTCAAAAATGCCTTTTAAGCGATGGACTTTACCGTAGGCTCCCCCTGCTATTTCAGTCAACACGACCTCTAAGCTAGGGGGATCAAAGACCTGTCCCTGTAGAGGCGTATGCCATAGCTCAGGCGGCTTGGCTACATCAGGAGTCGCAATATCGTTGCCCAGACAAATTTCATCGGCCCATTGATGCCATTCAGAGTCTTGGAGATCAGGGGGGAGCACTGCAACTTGATGGCAGGGCAAAGCGCTGAGAAATGGTGAGTCTAAATTCAGGTGAAAGCCCAGCTCTAGGTAAACCACCGCCTGGTCTGGCAGTGCGGTGAGTGCCTGCTGTATTTGGCTCTCAGGAATCACCTGCACCCAGGGAAAGGTATAGCCAATCCGCATCAGATCTACGGAAACGTTGCCTAACCCCGGATAGAGATAAAACAAGGGAGCCGTTTCATCTTTGAGAAATTGTTTAATCCAGGTGGTTTTACCACTGCCAGGGGGACCAGAAACGGCGAGAAAAGAGGGAGTACTCATAAAATCAATGGGTCAAGGCTAAACACTGCTGGAGCTGTTGCTGTAATTGTTCTGAATCTAAGTTGCGACCGATACACACCAGTTGATTTTTGGGCGGCTGAAACCAAGATTCATCCTGAAACTGGCTCCGCTTACCGCTCAGTTGAAACAGATGCCTGTGGGGGCTTTCTGTAAACCAAAGAACGCCCTTGGCCCGAAAGACATCTGCAGGTAACTGGTAGTCCAAAAACTGCTGAAATTTTTTGAGCACGAAGGGGCGATCGCTTTCAAAGGGCACGGCAACAAAGCCATCGTCTTGTATATGCAGGGTGGCTGGCGCAGCACTTGCTTCTCTGTCACCTGAGAAGAGTGCCACATCGAGAACACTCGATAACGGGACTTGACCATAGGTCATGGGTAGGACCCTTGCTTGGGGCTTAAGGCGCTTAATTTCAGCCTCTAAATGACTGAGCTGTTTGTCCCCTACGAGATCGGCCTTGTTGAGTAAAATAATATCTCCGTACTGGATCTGACGGAGGGCAGTCTGACTCTGGAAGTGCTCAGCGGTAAACGTTTCTGCATCTACCACCGTTAGCACCGCATCGAGGCGAGTCAGGCTCCACAGCTCACTGACCCTAAAGGTGAGCATGATGGGATAGGGGTCTGCCACACCCGATGTTTCTAGGAGAATCGCCTCTAAGCCCTGCTTGCCTGCAGCTTTTTGCATGTGGTCGTAGGCTAACACCCGCCTCAGCGCCCTTAGAAAGTCCTCCTTGACCTGACAGCATACGCAGCCGTTCTTGAGGGAAACAATGTCTTCATCAACGGCCACTAGAATTTGGCTATCAATATCAATGGCCCCAAATTCGTTGACAAACACAGCCACGCGCCGACCGCCAAGATGCCCCAACAGATGATTGAGCAGGGTGGTTTTACCGCTGCCCAAAAATCCCGTGATCATCGTGACGGGCAGGCGTTTTTCAAACTGTCCAGGGAGGGGGAGCATCGCTCAGTCCTGAATAAGAGAGTTTCATTAACGAATTGCAGCGGAATGAGCAACCAGATTGAAAAACTCTTGGCGGGTACGGGCATCACCGGCAAACGCGCCCCGCATGGCGCTCGTCGAGGTCCAAGAGCCAGGTTTTTGTACCCCCCGCATCACCATGCACATATGGGTGGCTTCGACAACGACGGCCACACCTTGGGGCTTGAGCAGTCCCTGCAAGGCATCGGCAATCTGGGCGGTCAACCGTTCTTGCACCTGTAGCCGCCGAGCGTACATCTCACAAATGCGGGCAATTTTAGAGAGGCCAATAACTTTGCCGTTGGGAATATAGGCAACATGGGCTTTACCCAAAATCGGCAGAATGTGATGTTCGCAGGAACTAAACAGGTCAATATCACGCACTAAGACCATCTCGTCTAAGTTCTCGGAAAAGACGGCCCCATTGAGCAACTCATCCAGGGACATTTGATACCCGGAGGACAGAAATTTTAAAGATTTGACGACTCGCTTGGGGGTATCTCGCAGCCCCTCTCGATCAGGATCTTCCCCCATGCCCAGCAACAATGTGCGGACGGCGTCCTGCATTTGTGCTTCCGAAACGATGGGTTTAGCCTCAGTGGCAATAGTATCAGGCACAAACGAGGGCATCGAAGACAGGGTCATACAAACTCCTAACGTAGAAAGGGATATAGGGAACTCCGAAGTCCAGTCGATTTCAATACAGAAGCAAACTGGAGACTGGCAAGTATAATGATAATCATTATCATATTCATGGGCAACCCATTGCCGTTATCTCTAATCCCTCTATGTCTACCGTTTCTCGTACGCTGTCAGCGCCTAATTCCACCGAACAGCTACAGCGACTTCGCCACACCTGCGCTCATGTGATGGCTATGGCGGTGCAGCATCTGTTTCCTGAGACAAAGGTGACGATTGGTCCAACGACTGAGACAGGTTTCTACTATGACTTTGACCGTGCCCAGGCTTTTACGCCAGAGGATCTGGATGCGATCGCAACTCAGATGCGGCGCATCATCAAGGCCAATTTGCCCATCATCCGCGAACAAGTGGATCGCGATCAGATGACGGCTGAACTAGAACAGTTGCAAGAACCCTACAAATTAGAAATATTGGCCCAGATTCCTGCAGAGGAAGCGATTACCCGCTATTTCATTGGCAGTCCTGACACAGGCCGGACACAGCATCCAGAGGCGGAAGCCTCGCTGATTGCTCCGTTGTCAGTGGCCCCTGATGAATTTTGGTGGGATCTGTGCTCGGGTCCCCATCTCAACAGTACAGGCGAGCTGCATTCAAAGGCATTCATGCTCGAAAGTGTCGCTGGAGCTTATTGGCGTGGCGATGAAACCCAAGCTCAACTGCAGCGGATCTATGGAACCGCCTGGGAAACTCCAAAGCAGTTAAAAGCCTACCTACACCAAAAAGAAGAGGCTCAGCGCCGAGATCACCGTCTTTTGGGAAAGACACTGAAGCTGTTCAGTATTGAAGAGGCTGCTGGAGGGGGGCTGGTCTTTTGGCATCCTCGCGGGGCCAGGATTCGCCACATCATCGAAGACTACTGGCGGCAGGCACATTTAGCAGCAGGGTATGAGCTACTCTATACGCCCCACATCGCCAATCTTGATCTCTGGAAAACGTCCGGCCATTTTGAGTTCTACCGCGACAGCATGTTTGATCAAATGGCGGTGGAAACTCAGGATTATCAGATCAAGCCGATGAACTGCCCCTTTCATGTGCTCACCTACCAGCATGAACTCCACTCCTATCGAGAGTTTCCCCTACGGTGGGCCGAGCTGGGAACGGTCTATCGTTACGAACGCTCCGGGACACTGCATGGACTGATGCGGGTCAGGGGCTTTACTCAAGATGACGCCCACGTCTTTTGTCTGCCTGATCAGGTGGCGGATGAGATTTTGGCCGTCCTGAATCTCACCGAAAAGGTGCTGTCTGACTTTGGCTTTAGCGATTATGAAATCAACCTCTCAACCCGGCCTGACAAATCCGTCGGCAGCGATGACATTTGGGACTTAGCCACCCAGGCATTGAGCACAGCCCTGGAGCGTAAGGGTTGGGATTACCTCACGGATGAGGGCGGCGGCGCGTTCTATGGTCCCAAAATCGATCTGAAGATTCGAGATGCGATCGGGCGGCTGTGGCAATGTTCCACCATTCAAGTCGATTTCAACTTGCCAGAGCGCTTCGAGATGGAATACGTGGCCGCAGACGGATCACGGCAGCGCCCGATCATGATCCATCGAGCCATTTTTGGATCGCTAGAGCGGTTCTTTGGCATCTTGATCGAGAACTATGCCGGGGATTTCCCGCTGTGGTTAGCGCCGACGCAGATTCGATTGCTAACCGTCAGTGATGCCCAGCAAGAGTATGCCTTTGAAGTCTTAAACCAGCTTACGCAGAAAGGCTGGCGAGCTGAGGTCGATAGGAGCGGCGAGCGTCTAGGGAAACAAATTCGTTTGGCTGCCCTAGAAAAAATTCCTGTTGTGGCGGTCGTGGGCAAGCGAGAAGTGGAAAACCAGACCCTCAGTATTCGCACCCGACAGGCAGGAGAGCAGGGACCGTTAACGCTCTGTGACCTGTACGAAAAAATGCAGTCAGCCATTGACGCTAAACAAAAGATTTAGATCAGGAGAACTGATGAAAGCTGTATCTGTTTCCATCCATCGTGATCACCGAGGTTTACCATGACGACTCTATTTGCGGATCGCACCTGTGTAGAAGCTGTCGAAGAAGGCACGTCCCTCGCGCCCAAATTTAATCAAGCGGGCTTAATTCCTGTTGTGACAACCGATGCCCAGACAGGCGAACTATTGATGCATGCCTATATGAATCAGGCCGCCTTGGTCAAAACTATCGAAACCGGAGAAGCCCATTACTACAGCCGCAGTCGTCAGACCCTCTGGCACAAAGGCGCGACCAGTGGCTTGATCCAATACGTCCAGCAATTGCTGATTGATGATGATCAAGACTGCCTTTGGATGCGGGTGACTGTTGCAGACTCTGGAGCCAGTTGCCATGTGGGGTATCGATCTTGTTTTTATCGTCAAATTCCTTTGGGAACGGAAGCGGTGAGGGAAAACTATCCCATTACATTGACCTTTACAGAAACCGCAAAAACCTTTGACCCTCAACTGATCTATGGGGATACCCCCAATCCGACACAGCTTTGATGGGTTCACTTGAATTTAAACCTGTGGAGTAAAAAATGCCCCTACGCCAGCAGCCTTCGCCCCCGACACCTTGGGATCGAGGGCTAGACCAACCCCAAATGGATCCGTCAGCTTACGTGCATCCCTCGTCAAGTTTGATCGGAGATGTTCGCTTGGGTCAACAGGTATTGATTGCACCCGGCACTTCCATTCGAGCAGACGAGGGCATGCCCTTTTATATCGGTGCGAACACCAATATCCAGGATGGTGTGGTTATTCATGGCTTAGAACAGGGGCGGGTCAGAGGCGATGATCATCAGCCCTATTCGGTCTGGATTGGCGAAAATACCTGCATTACCCACATGGCCTTGATTCACGGACCTGCCTATATTGGTAATGACTGCTTCATTGGCTTTCGATCAACAGTGTTTAATGCCAAGGTGGGTGATCATTGTGTTGTGATGATGCATGCGCTGATCCAAGACGTGGAGATCCCAACCGGGAAATATGTCGGATCAGGGGCTGTCATTATCCATCAAGCTGACGCTGATCGGCTACCCGATGCCAAGACCGTCGATCATCAGTTTTCTCATCACGTAGTGGAAGTCAATCGAGCCTTATTGGCGGGCTATCACTGTGCAGATGATTCTGCCTGTATTGCTACACTGCACGAAGGCCATAGGGCCGCTAGGTCTTGAACAACAGCCAGCCCGTCAGCAGAAGAATGAGGTTGAGTGCGATCTCACCAATACAGGATTTACATTCGATAAGATTTAGTAGTGTACTGTGGTACGCACTCTGATAGAAGCTTGTCCAACTCCTCACTACCGAAACAGATCCTTGTCTATGCAGACGCATTAGGTCAAGAGCCTTTCAGCCAATGGCTTACAAGTCTTCGGGATACGGTGGGTCGCAAGCGGATCTTGAGTCGTCTACGTCGTCTCGAACAAGGTAACTATGGTGATTGCAAAGCTTTAGGGGGTGGAGTCTATGAACTCAGACTATTCTTCGGGCCTGGATATCGAGTTTACTTTGGCGAAAATGGCCCAACGCTCGTCATTTTGCTTTGTGGCGGCGACAAAAGTACTCAGAATCTTGATGTTAAAACGGCTCAAGCTTACTGGAAGGAGTATTTAACCAATGCGACAACTGAGAACCCTTGATCAGCTAGAAGCTGAATATTTCCAGCAACATCCTGAAGAAATAGATGAATATCTCTCTATTCTCTTTGAAGACTATGCTCAAGATGGTGATATCGGAGCTTTGCTTGCGTCTCTACGAACCATCGCCCGAGCAAAGGGGATCACCGCAACTGCTGCGGCTGCGGGGATGTCACGGAAAGGATTGCAAAAAGCGCTATCAATCGAGGGAAGTCCAAAATTTGAAAGTGTGAATGCTATTCTCAATGCCCTGGGATATCGATTGACTCCTGAAAAGATTTCTGTTGCGAAGTGCTAGCAATCTGCACAGCTTTGACCAAGAGTTTTATCTATGCTATCGATCCGTCGTTATGCATGTTGTCGTAAGCAACTTGTTCAAGATAGCGATCGCGTTTTCCGCCGACATCAACCACAACACTTGGTCACTTAATTGAGTTTTTGGATGGCTGATATCTAACGTTTTGGTACAGACGCAAAAATTTCACATAGCGGAATTTTCGTCTGCTGCAACCGCTTATTAGAGCTGGCCTGCGCTCGATCTCGTGAGTATCCAATGTGGACTGATTTCTTTGCGGTTGTTCTAGACACCATCTTTATCTCTAAATAGCCTGTGCTTTGATTGAAGTCATCGTTTCTTCTGACGCGAGTTCACTGACAAGAAAGTTCACCCAGTGCTTGGAATAGAGATAGCCATCGAATCCCTCGATAAAGCTACAGTATTTCCCTCGAAAGCCCTTTTGCAGCTCACGAGGTCGAGCTTTATAGTACTTCCAAGACTTCGTGTGCATGGTCATATTGAAGCTCGCTCTTTTTTCCCTTACAAGTTCAATAACTTTGGTCGGTCTAAGCTTGTAGGGATTTTCAATTCCCTTTATGAAGGCCACCCCTTGTTCATAGTTAGCAAGTTCGTCTTCAGACAATTCGTTGACGTTGATAAATTCGATAGCAATATCGCTGCTTGTTGCATGATTTCCAAGTTTTGGAACGAGGAATGCTCGAATACGGTATTTCTGACTCTGGACAACCTCATCGTCGAGATCGTTCCGGTACGTTTCCATGTACTCCTTAACTACTCTGTAGTTCTCCTTCTGTAGCTGCTTTAGTGTGTCAATCTGTGCCTGCTCAGAAATTCTACTAAGCTGCATGGCAATCGCCAGATCTGCTATCAGAGCGTGTTCATCACCAAACTCTTGTACGAGGAGATCTTCGAAGTTCGCCAGTGCAGCCTGACACTCCCCAGCGACCGCAAGGTCAATAGCTGGTAGACTCCGGTGTTCAATTTTGTTCCTAAGCCCAGTTAGGAAGCGTAGGTTAGCTGCGACTGGGCTTGTTACTCCTTTCCAATATTCACGTACACACTCTGATAACTCCCAGACTTTCTCGTCTCCGTCAATAAGTACTGGATGTCCGCCTGCATCAAGATGCGAGCAACAGATTCCCCGTTTCTCGAATATCGCATGAAACAATGCAACATAGGCGACGACAATATTTACAATGAACCCATACGTTTTGAATTTAGTGAATGGATTGTTGTATACGGAGACAGCAAGCAAGGCGAATTCCCTTGCTTTATGAATCAGCATTCCCCTCGTGGAAAGGTCGGTAGTTTGTTGAAGCTTTTGAGAATGAAGAGCCTGAAAATCTTCTTTGCTTAGAAATAATATAGCTTCGCTTGAATACTGATCTCCATCCCTTTCTAAATACTGATGCCAACGCTTTGATAAATAATTTTTGCATGTTACGACAGCCCACCCGGTTGCTTCGGATAGTTGTTGAACAGTAAAGGATTCGTCTTGCTTCTCCTTGGCCACCAAGAATTCGTATGCTAGGTCGACTTTGGTATATCGGCCCATTCCTGCTCTCCAATTGAAGCTCTAACTACGATTATATGGATGGTGGTTGATAAATCCGGTTGGAAGGATATTATCTGCCAAGAATCGGATGACTCCGAGATAAGGGCATTATCAATCAGAAGTCGTATAAATCTGGCCCTAAGGTTATCATTCTGTGGTTCACTGTGTTTCAAATAAACGGCCTTTCTTAGGCATCAGGTTTACTTGGCGTGGAACGTTAGGTGACTGTGCGGGCAATTCTGGCTTTTATTAAGCGGGGACGATGTGTACAGGGGGAACCGTGGAGCAAGTGAGGTGGTCTTTACGATTCCAAACGATCTTGCCAATAATTGGGATCTCTACGACAACTCATGACTGCGGCAATTACGACTCTATCTGAAAAGACTCGATACAAGATGGCATAGGAAAACTTGGGGGTCAAATAACGACGAATCTCACCTTGAACAACCGGCCAGCGTTCTGGTGCTGAAATAACCCGAAATATTGAACTTTCTATGATGTCGATGAAATCCTGATGCCGGTCTTTTTGGGCAAAAAACTCTACAGCCTCTGCATATTCTTGCAGGGCTGCTGGGTGGAATTCATATTTCATTACCCTAAGCGTTGCCGAACCTGTGCTAAAGCAATATCTCCGGGAATAGCTTGGACTGCACCGCTCTCAATCTCAGCGATGCGGTCTTGAGCTGTCTGGATTCCCTGGCTCAAAACGTCCCGGTCAACTCGCTCTTCCATGCTTTCCACAACTTTGTCTATGAGGACTGCTTTGTCTGTATCGGGTAAGGCAGTCGCCTCTGAAATAAGCTGATTCAAAGTTAGCATGAGATCTTTCGCACTTAGGAGCTAGCCTGATCCTAGCATTCAAAAACTAACGGGCCATTTCGCACACTACCTGCATCGCATGGCAAAGTGACATTCACAATCTGATCCAGATACTACGCCAACACCTCTCCCATCAACGGATAGGCCGTAATATCTGTCTTAGCAAATCGCTCAGCAGCAGAGCCAAGCTAAGTGCGATCGCAAATCTCAGCCCCTCGCATCCGCAACAAAAACTGTGCACCCTCCTCGCTATTCAAACTCAGAGGCGCATCTGCTATCAGGTTGTGAGAGCAAGAAAGTCGGGTGGCTAAAGACAATGAGAATGATTATCATTTTTAAGTATAGGATTTTGTACAAACGGTTCAATCCATTCCGGGTGGATAATCTCGCTAGCGATCACCCATAGCGTTTCAGTATGGCAGTGCCCATTATGGCTCAACACGCTCTATTCGTCTGTCGGTCCTGTGTCTTCTCGCGTACCCAACGAGACTACGTAGGACAACGCGGTGGCTATCACCTGCTCAGCAATTTACTGCGGCTTCAGGAGCAGTGGCCCCTCCCCCTTGAGTTCAAGATCGAAGCGGTGAACTATCTAAGTGCTTGCGATCGCTCCTGCACCATTGCCCTAGCAGCAGCAGGGAAAACCACCTTAATGTTTGGTGACATGCTGCCTCTGCACAGTGCGGCAGCCGTTTTGCAACTGGCCCACCAATATCACTCCAGCTCAGATGGTATCGTTCCCCGTCAAAGTCGTCCAGAGTCAATGCAGAAGGGGATTTTAGCAAGGATTCCCTGTCCTAGCCTGTAATCGTATCCGAACAATATTCCATGACTCAATCAACTTCTTTCTATGATGTCGTGATCGTCGGTGCTGGACCTGCTGGGGTGGGTTGCGCTGTTGCGTTGCGGGAGCTGGGCCTGGACAACTTTATCCTGGTGGATCGGCTGCAGGTGGGAGCCTCCTTTAGCCGCTGGCCAGTGGAGATGAACTTGATTACCCCCTCGTTTCCGAGTCATGGTTTTGGCCTACTCGACCTCAATGCCATCACCCTGAAAACATCTCCAGCGCTCGCCTTTCGACGAGAGCATATCAATGGCCAGCAGTATGCGCTCTACCTACAAACAGTGGTGGATCACTTCCAGTTGCCTGTGCAGACAGAAACAGATGTTTTAGCAATTGAACCCCTCTCTCAGTGTCGCGGGTTCATTCTAAAAACTTCTGGCGGGGACTTCACAACCCAGTTTGTGATCTGGGCCGCTGGAGAATTCCAATACCCAAAGTTAAATCCATTTTTGGGCGCAGACCACTGCATTCACAATTCCCAGATTCGCTCTTGGTCCAATTTGCCAGGGGATGAATTTACGATCATCGGCGGCTATGAAAGTGGTATGGATGCCGCGACCCATTTAGTCGCCTTAGGGAAAAAAGTCAGGGTTTTAGATCGGACTGGGGTGTGGGGTAGCCAGGAGACGGATCCGAGTGTTTCATTGTCACCCTATACGCTGCAGCGCCTGAGGTTGGCCCATCAAACGGGCCGTCTCGAACTGCTCAGCAATGTCTCCATTGGCGAAGTCAAAAAAATGCCAGGGGGCTATGCCGTCTACAGCGAATACCAGAAATGGCTGACGGTGCATCCCCCCATTCTCTGTACGGGTTTTGAGACCAGCTTGAAGCAAATTGCCCCGCTGTTCCACTGGTCGGAGAATCATGCCGTCTTGAACGAGCAAGATGAGTCTACCCGCACCCCTGGTCTGTTTGTGGTTGGCCCTTCAGTGCGTCATCCTGGTCTGATTTTTTGCTTTATCTATAAGTTCCGGCAGCGGTTTGCGGTGGTGGCCCATGCGATCGCCCTCCGTTTAGGCATTGATCCTGCGCCATTAGAAACCTACCGCCAGTCAGGACTGTTTCTAGATGACCTATCGTGCTGTGACAACGACTGTATCTGCTAAGGCCCTGCTGAAAAATTGTAGATTGCCCTGTTCTCTTGCTGCCTGCCATGCCCCTGCTTACCCCTCCAGTCCAGCGCTCTATCGTCGTTATTGGTAAAGAGAATACGGGCAAATCTCAACTGATTGCCGCCCTGACCGGATGTTCGCCCTATAGCAGCAACTTTCGCGGTTCTACTATTGCCTGTGAAACCTATGTCAGAGATGGGATGACCTTTGTGGATACGCCCGGTATTTTGTACCGCTCTGATCGAGCCACAACGCAAGCGGCCCTGGCGCAATTACAAATCCATGACGTTGTGCTGCTGGTGGTTAAAGCAACGCATGTTGATGAAGATCTGGCGGATTTATGGCCTTTGGTTGCAGGGAAGCTCGGCATTGTTGTGATCACGTTTTGGGATAAAATTGCGAGTTCTGGGTTCACCCATTCGGTTGTTCGTGACTGGAAGCAGGCTTCTCATTTAGAGTTTATGCCGGTGAACGCGAGAAATTTGACCCGCACGCAGCGTCATGAAATAGTCGCAAGTCTCTCTGCACCGTCGGCCTTTCCTTACCAATGGCAACCGCACCCTGCCGGATGGCGGATTGAACCCCAGCCCACCATTTTGGAGCATCCGCGCGTCGGTTGGCTCGTTGCGATTTTGCTCCTTTTTTTGCCTGCCATGCTGGCGGTTGGGTTTGCCAATCGCTTTGCTGCGATCGCCGATCCCCTAGTGCAATGGCTGATCAAGCCCCTCATCGACGCTCTGACGGGCTTACTCCCTCTACCTGAAGCCATGCTGATCGGACGCTACGGCTTGCTGACGATGGGGCCGCTCCTGTTTGTCTGGGCTGTGCCAACGGTCATTCTGTATGCCCTATTTCTGGGCACTTACAAAGCCAGTGGCTTGGTCGAACGGATCACAGTCGCTCTGCATCCGCTGTTGCGCCCCTTTGGCCTATCTGGCCGGGATCTGGTGCGAGTCATGATGGGGTTTGGCTGTAACGTCCCAGCGGTGATCAGTACCCGTGCCTGTTCTAGCTGCGCTCGCAAAACTTGCATCTCGGCGATCGCCTTTGGCTCAGCCTGTTCCTATCAATTGGGGGCCACGCTGGGGGTGTTTAGTGCAGCCAACATGCCCTACTTGGCGATTCCTTACCTGGTTTATCTGACTTCAACAACCTTAGTCTACACACGCTTGATTGCGCCCAAGTCGGCTCGCTCTCTTCAGAACAGCCTGATGATTGAACACCGTACCTTTTTAGAACGGCCACGCCTAGTCGCGATCTGGCGAGAAGCCCAAGGAACCCTCTACCAGTTTTTTACGACTGCGATTCCCATTTTTGTCGCCATTACCTTAATCGCATCCGTTTTAGACGAGTGGAATCTCCTGACTGCTTTGGCAACCATTCTTCATCCCCTGATGGGCATCTTTCATCTCCCGTCGGATGCTGCTTTACCCATAATCCTGGCCTCTATTCGTAAAGATGGCCTGCTACTCTTTGCTGAGGTTGATACCCTCTCGGTCCTCACACCGCTACAAATTCTTACAGGGGTCTATCTGGCCGGTGTATTGTTGCCTTGCCTCGTCACGGCCCTCACCATTGCCCGCGAACAGTCACTCCGGTTTGCACTAATTTTGATGGGGCGACAGGCTGTGGCTGCGATGGTTTTTTCCCTGGTATTGGCATGGGCAGGGTACTGGATTGAGCGTACATGATCCAAACGGTACCAAAACCGAAAGTCTGGCGGAGAATACCCTTCTTACCAGAGTTATCAGCCGCTATTCGTATAATTATAGTTATCCGACTGAAGTTCACACGACCAAACGATAGCAACAATGACGGCAACCCCATATCTGATCGCTGACGACGCTACTTTCGCTACCGGGCTGACTGCTGGCGCGACATCGGTATCGCCACCGACG
Source organism: Acaryochloris thomasi RCC1774 (assembly GCF_003231495.1). Taxonomy (NCBI): domain Bacteria; kingdom Bacillati; phylum Cyanobacteriota; class Cyanophyceae; order Acaryochloridales; family Acaryochloridaceae; genus Acaryochloris; species Acaryochloris thomasi. The sequence continues at coordinate 11,294 of NZ_PQWO01000017.1, read as the reverse complement.
GACCAATTTGATGGCGACCGACGGGGAACACTAACTGATCTGTCTGGCCACACTTGGTTAATCATGACCAAACGCGACCATCTGATCACTGACGAACTAACCCGTCGGTTTGCCAACATGATGACCAAAGACGGCGGATAACCATGACATGCACCGGAGTGGCGGTGGTTATTTTTTCGTCTGCTTGCAAGTCGTTCGCCGCCACCCGGTGATGTCTACCGTTATGTAGCATTGTGTCTATTATGAGTCGAGCAAAAGATGCTCTTCAAACCTATCAAAAATACTATATTGACAGGGATTACGAGCAATTAGATTTGTTTCAACTACTAAAAAGTGAGTTTGGAATCAGTAGCGTAATTTATCCTGGAAGCTTCGTCCATGTTTCACCTTCTTTTGTCTTTCAAACTGTTACCTATATTGATTCAGATAAGAATGCCAAACTATTCTTTCAAGAAGAACAAGTACAGGCACTCATCCAGCACCGCAAACAATACAAAGAGGCACCCAGTGTCACGTTTTACGGCGCGGACTACAGTAAGATACATAGCGAGCTTATAGATTCTTGTGATTTACTAATCTCTCAGTATGCGGGTTTTATTTCAGAGGCTTGCAAAGCTTATCTCAACATAGACGGATTACTGTTGGTGAACAATAGTCATGCTGACGCAGGTCTAGCGGCACTTGATAAAGACTATAAGCTCATAGCTACCGTACATAGAGATAAAGGTAAATACCGCATTTCATATTCTGCTTTAGAGGCTTATTTTGTTCCAAAAGGCAAAACTTCCATCACTCGAGAATCTCTACATGGATTAGGTCGAGGGGTTGGCTATACTAAAACAGCTCCTCTATATATTTTTCGCAGGGTATCGTGACACTACATAACTACACGCTGTAAGGGACGCTGAATCGTTCTGCGAAATTTCTAGACAAGAGTTGGAAGCTTCAAATTCAGCCGTTCTGGTCAGCGCCTCTGAGCTTAATCCGCTAAGTCTTTGTTCTGCGTTGTGGCAGTCGATGTGGTGCTATCTCTGAAAGTTAAAGTTGTCAGATATAGCACATGAACCAAATGCTATATCTCGTGAGGCATTGTCAGACAAAAGGGCAAGAACCCGATGCTCCCGAGAGGCCAATCCTGACGTTCGCAGCAAGTCACTGTTGAGTTGCGATCGCAACTTCAGCCCTACAAGTAAGATATAGAGGCGATAGCGGCATCGGTTCTCAGTAATCGCAAGCCATTGAGCGTTACCAACAACGTTGCCCCCTCGTGCCCCAGCACCCCAGCAGGCAAGGTCAGTTCACCAAAGAAGTTAGCTACCATCAACAGGGCAATAGAGGTCAGCGCTAGAGCAATATTCTGTTTGACAATCCGTTGAGACTTGGCTCCAATACCAATCGCCTGCGTGAGTTTCTCTAAACGATCGCCCATCAACACCACATCCGCCGTCTCTAAAGCTACATCACTGCCCGTCGTCCCCATCGCAATGCCCACCGAGGCTTGAGCCAGAGCCGGAGCATCGTTAATGCCATCCCCCACCATCGCCACGGTGCCGTACTGCTGCTGGAGTTTTTCAATGGCATCTACTTTGTCCTCCGGTAGTAAATCGGCGTAGACGGCTTCTACCGCCACAAGTTGGGCAAGGGTCTGAGCGGTGGCGGCATTATCCCCCGTCAGAATCACCGTCGCAATTCCCAGTTGCTTGAGGATAGCTAAGACTTGAGCGGCTTGGGGACGTATCTGATCGGCGACGGCCAAAAGTCCGATCAAGTGCTGCTGCTCCGTGACCCAGATCACGGTTTTGCCGGTGGCTTCTAGCTGATGGCTGGCCTGAAGCAGATGAGAGTCTGCCGTTTCGGACAGATCTGCCGTGACAAACTGAGGTTTACCGATCCGGGTTAGGGTTCCGGCTAGATGACCGACAATGCCCTGACCTATCGCAGCTTGAACAGCATTGGCTGACAAAAGCGACAGTCCCTGCTGTTGGGCCTCAGCCACAATCGCATCCGCAATGGGATGCTCGGAATAAGCCTCTAGGGAAGCCGCCACCTGTAGCACATGATTCGCGGCGACGCCTGCAGCAGGCACTAGATCGCTGACCTGCAGAACGCCCGTGGTTAGGGTGCCGGTTTTATCGAAGGCGATCGCCTCAATTCGCCCCATCGTTTCCAACTGAGCACCATCTTTAAATAGAATCCCCTGTCGTGCCCCCTGAGCAATCCCAGAGAGTAAGGTGGGCATAATCGCCGCCATTAGGGCGCAGGGGGAGGCCACCACCAGAAAAATCAAGGCTCGGTAGATAGTGGTTTCCCAACTCCAGGCCAGCAAGAGGGGCGGCATTATTGCCAGGAGCAACCCGACGCCGACAATCAGGCGGGCATAGCCCCGCTCGAATTTTTCTAAAAATAATTGAGATCGCGGCTGCGAGGTTTTGGCCTGCTCCACTAAGCGGATCACTCGCTGAATCAGGCTGCTCTCTGGGGGCTGGTGCAGCTCGACCGTGATCGCTCCACTGCCGTTGAGGGTGCCCCCGAAGACTTCATCCCCAATGCCTTTCTCCACTGGAATCGACTCGCCGGTTAACGTCGCCTGATTCACCGTACTGCTGCCAGTCTGGACCACACCGTCCGTGGGAATGAGTTCGCCCGGTTTGATCAGGATGCGATCGCCCACCTGCAACTGCTGCGTTTTGATCCGCTGCGTTTGACCGCCTTGCCACCGCCAAGCGGTATCTGGAGTGAGCTGCATCAGGCTCCGAATATTGCGCTCGGTGCGCTGGAGGGCAATATCTTCTAAGGCTCCGCTGATGGCAAAGATTAAGATCAAAATTGCCCCATCCACCAGCAAATAATACTCCCGCTGCCATAGCCCCAAGGTGGCCGCCCCCAGAGCCGCCACAATCATCAATAGATCGACATCTAATTCCCGTTCTTGCCACAGGGTCGTTAACCCTTCACGAGCGCTTTCATAACCCCCAATGCCGTAGGCAATCAACAAGATCCAGACGGCCCCGCCCACCTGCCCGGCCACTAACGCCAACCAGCCCAGCAGCGTTAGCAGGGCACACAGCGCAGCCGTTGCGACGGCAGGATAGGTTTTAAACCAAGATGGAATCCGGCCCTGTTGTGGAAACCTCAGTTGTGTCACATTCTCCATCAGGGCAGCCTTAGCATTAACAGCTTCCTCAGGGTAAACCTTGACATTGATGTTAAGGTCAAGGGTATGTTGACTATTAAAGAACTGACGCAATCCGTTGGTCACGGCACGACCCCCCGGATGGTGAGGCACTATCACCAGATTGGACTGCTGCCCCAGCCGATGCGATCGCACAGCAACTATCGCCTCTACAGCGCAGCCGATATACAGCGCCTCCAGCGAATTGTGGCCCTTAAACAACAGGGGTTTCAGCTCTCCCACATCCAGCAAATGCTAGTCGCTCAGTCCCAGCCGATGGCGGTGGACCCCTTATTGGACCAGCTCCAGAAGCAGTATCAAACCGTTTTGCAGCAGATGATCAAGCTCCGGCAGACTGCTACGGCTCTAGAGGGATTTATTGGACGCGACCAAGCTTGCCAGTCTGTCCAAGCTGAAGCCCTGGCACAGTTGCGGCAGTTGGCGGCTGAAACAGAGACCGCGACGGCCTTTACCGAAGATCTTTGGCAGCAGCTCGATGCCGCTGTCCCAGATCATCCTGAGCACTTCCAGGAGGCTCTCTTTCGCTTGCTGCCCGATCTTTCGCAGCGTCCTGAGATTGAAGTGGACGTACTCTCTCACCTGGTGTTAGCCTGCGGCGATGTAAGCCTAGCGACTTTCGTGCGCTTTAGTTCCGATGCCATCAAGGCAGCCCGTGAGACTCTATCTGCAGGCTGCACCATAGTGGGGGACGTTCCTGCCGTGATTGCGGCCCTAGACCAACCCCGTCTTACCCATTTAGGCTGTCAATGGGCCACGCTGCTGGACAATCCCCATATAGACAGTGCCGCCGATGCGGAACAGCAGTTCTGGCAGGATAACGGCTGGCACCAGCGGTTGCGGGATTTGACAGACGGCAATATCTGGATGGTGGGTTACGCGCCATCAGTCTTGATGAAACTTTGCGAAGCCATCGAGACGGGAGTGGGTCGGCCTGCCTTAGTCATTGGTCTGCCCATTGGGTTTAGTCATGCGCCAGCGGCCAAGCGTCGGTTGATGCAGTTATCGGTGCCCTACGTGACTACTGAAAGCGCCCTGGGCGGTGGCCTGCTGGCGGCAGTGGTACTTAATCGGCTGGCGGCTTCGTTGATTGAGAAGCCAGATTGTCACTGCTATCTCGGGGAGGCAAATTAAGACGTAGGCCACCACCATTGGTAAGGCTTGCCTTATTGAAATCTGCTACGAGCTGACGAGCATAGGGATAGGGAGTCTTGAAAGCTTTGAAGGGCGGGGCTTATTAATCTCAAGATTTCCAAATAGGGTGGCTTGATGACAGTAAACGACTGGATAGTACCTCTTGGGTCGGAGTTATCCGACTTCTGCTTGATAATGCTCTGATCGCGGAGTTATCTAGTTTTTGGCGGATAATACCCTTCCTACCGGAGTTATCAGCCGCTATCCGTATAGTTATAGTTTAGACAGCTTCTACGTCCCTCTAATGCACATTCGGTCTGCTATCTCCAGCGATGATCAGAGGCTTCTTGCGATACGTTGGCATGCCATTATGAGTCTTGCCGATGATTTCGGACACGCTGCAGCCGAGCGCTGGGCAAACTCTGCCAGTTCCGATCGCGCTGCATTAGCGATCAAGCACAACAGTGTCTGGGTGGCAGAGTGCGAATCGGTTGTTGTGGGTTGGATCGAGGTCAAGGCCGCAACAATCAAAGGACTCTACGTGACTCCCTCTGCTTCTCACTCAGGTGTTGGCTCGTTACTTATGGCATATGCAGAGTCCGCAATCCGGGCACAAGGAGAAATTACAGTAAACCTAGACGCTAGCCCGAATGCCCTACCTTTCTACGCCCGGCTTGGATATAAGGTGGCAGGAGATCCAAACCTAGATAGCTCAGTTCCTATGGTTAAATATTTTGGTAACGATGCCTAACCCTATGCTGCAAATGACGCTCAGCTAATGTAATATCTGTTTGAATTTTTGGTAATCTTTCGCGCCCCTGAGCATATCCGTTTGATTGCCAAAATGCAGCGAAGTTGCGATCGCACATCCCATCACCCGACCGCGATAAAATAGGGTCAATTCCCGCCCCTACAGAAACGCCCTCTCATCATGATCGCTGCTCAGGAAAACGTCTCTCCACTGACCCCCGAAGCCTACTTCGCTTGGGAAGAGCAGCAGCTAGAAAAACATGAATATATTGACGGTCAAGTCTATGCCATGAGCGGCGGCAGCGTAAATCATGGTCGCATCGCCATCAGATTCACCGCCCTATTCGACAGCCACCTAGAAAATACGGGCTGCATCACTGGCAATTCTGATATCAAAATCAATATCCTCGAAACCAGCAACTACACCTACCCTGACGCCAGCGTTACCTGTGACGATCGCGACAAAACCACAATCCAATACATTACCTATCCCTGCCTCATTGTTGAAGTTCTGTCCGACAGTACCGAAGCCTACGATCGCGGCGGCAAATTTAGGATGTATCGCCAAAACCCCGCTCTTCGAGACTATCTACTCGTTAGCTCCACCAAAATCGAAATTGACCTGTATCGCAAAAATGACTCGGGCGAATGGATCATTCTCAACTACAAGGCAGGCGACACCATCGAACTCCGAAGCATTGACCTCAGCCTTGCGATCGAGCAAATCTATCGCGGCCTCGCACTCACCTCAGCGGCTTAAAAGTAAATCAGTAGTATGGATCTGCTTTCTCTTCTCGCGGCCACCTTTTACATCACCAACGGAAGCCAGCTAAAAATATTGATTGTGGACAATGCCAATTCCAGGCTCGACAAAATGGGTAAAGGTTCGCCCCTTGATACAGCTTGATCTGAGCGTTATCAGAAAGGGGCAAGAAACTGTCTGGGGCTGGATCTAATAACTATCCCAGAATAGACAAGTTTCCCAGGATCGTTAGTGCTGAAATAAACCTTGGCAAAAGAGAATTTTTGTTGAAGCTCTACACCATTACGCTGACCTAAGATATGATAACGATTATCATTTTACTGATATCTTTATGGCTCCCGCTCAGTCCAAGGTAGAGGCTTCCAGTCAAGTTGCCGCGTCCCAACGCCCCCGACGACTGCGGCGCACTGCAGCTCTGCGGCGGATGGTTTGTGAAACACAGCTAACGCTCAATGACTTGATCTATCCGATATTTGTCAGGGAAGGTACGGGGATTGAGGAGGCGATTCCGTCAATGCCAGGGCTAAGCCGTTATTCCTTGGACTTGCTCCTAGAGGAAGCGGCAGCGGTGTATCGTCTGGGTATTGGGGCCATTGCTCTGTTCCCCCTCATCCCCATCGACCAGAAAGACAATGCCGGAACCGAGAGCTATAACCCCGACGGGTTAGTTCCCCGAACCGTGAAAGCCTTAAAAGAAGCGCTTCCTGATCTGCTGATCTTTACAGATGTCGCCCTCGATCCCTATAGCAGCGAAGGTCATGACGGTATTGTCCAAGATGGCAAAATTCTCAATGATGAAACGGTTGCAGTGCTGGTCAAGCAGGCATTGTGCCAAGCCGGAGCCGGAGCCGATTTTGTTTGTCCCTCGGATATGATGGATGGCCGGGTCGGAGCCATTCGCCAAGCCTTAGATGCAGAAGGGTGGACCCAGGTGGGCATTCTGGCCTATTCTGCCAAATACGCTTCAGCCTACTATGGGCCTTTCCGTGATGCCCTAGACTCAGCCCCTCAGTTTGGCGATAAGAAGACCTATCAGATGGACGCCGCTAATACTCGCGAAGCCCTCAAAGAGGTGGCCTTAGATATTGCCGAAGGCGCAGATCTGGTGATGGTGAAGCCTGCCCTTGCCTACATGGATATTATTTGGCAGATCAAGCAGTCCACAATGCTGCCTGTGGTGGCCTACAACGTCAGCGGCGAGTACGCAATGGTGAAGGCGGCAGCGGAGCGCGGCTGGATTGATGAACCACAGGTAGTAATCGAAACCCTCACCAGCTTTAAGCGGGCCGGGGCTGATTTAATCTTGACCTATTTTGCCAAGCAGCTCGCGCTTCAGTTGCGATCGCAATAGCCCACATTCAACCCTTTTTATCCCATAACGAACAGGTGTCATGAAATTTAGTCATTTTCTCTTTCATCAGTCTCAATCTACGGCTCGACTCTCTGTAGCCTTTATCTCAGCTCTGGCTGTGGGCTTAGGCAGTTGTGCTTCGACGCCTTCGGGAGAATCAAATGCGGCGCAAGGGGGCGAGAAGCTGCAGGTAATGACCACCTTTGTACCGATTACGAATTTTACGAAAGCAGTAGCGGGCGATCGCGCCCAAGTCACCCAGCTTTTACCCAACAATGTTGGCCCCCATGACTTTCAAGCTAAACCCGCAGATGTACAGAAGCTGACCACCGCCGATGTGCTAATAGAAAACGGCCTAGAGATGGAGGCATTTCTAGAAGACATGGTCAAAAACGCGGGCAATGACAAGCTAGCCGTGATTGATTCGAGCCAAGGCATTACCGTAATCCCCAATGAAGAAGAGGAGCATAAAGGCGAAGAACACGCTGAAGGCAAACACGACCACGGCGAAGAACATGCTGAAGGCGAAGAACACGCTGAAGGTGAGGAGCATGCCGAAGACGAAGAACATGCTGAAGGTGAGGAGCACGCCGAACACGACCACGGCGAAAACAATCCCCACATCTGGCTTGATCCCAAACGGGTAATCCAGCAGGTCGAGAATATTCGGGATGGATTGATAGCCGCTGACCCCGAGGGCCAGTCCACCTATGAAGCCAACGCGACGGCCTATATCGAAGAGCTGAAAAATCTTGATGCTGAGTTTACCGAGCAGCTTAAGCCCTATGCCGGGAAAACCTTCGTCACCTATCATGATTTTGCTGACTACTTTGCGGGCAGCTACGGCTTGAAAGTAGAGTACCTAGTAGGCATCCCGGCAGAAAATGCCAAACCAGAAGACGTGCAGCGGGTTTTAAAGGCAGCCAAAGACTCTAACCTGAATACGCTACTATCAGAACCCCAGGCCACGGGTAGCCCCTTCGAAGCCCTAGCGAAGGATCTCAATGTGAAAGTGGGCACCTTTGATCCGTTGGAATCTGGTGGTCCAGAGGCATTGGAAGCAGACTACTATTTAACAGCGATGCGAGAGAATCTCAAAAACTTAACAGCGGCCTTTGGCGGTCAAGCCCAGTCTTGGGTTCCGGCTCCATCCCGGCAGCGGACTGTTGCTACCTTGCCTCAGTTTGTGCAGGTCAATTTCTAGGAGATTCAGCTTGCAAGATTTCATTGTGCGGGTCTCGGGCTTGACGGTGGCCCGCAACACCCATATTGCCGTCGAACAGGTCTCATTTTCGGTGCAGGCCGGGACGAATGTTGCGATTGTCGGTCCCAATGGGGCCGGTAAAAGCACATTGATTCAGGCAATGTTGGGCATTCTGCCTTGTCACAGTGGTGAAGTGGAAATACTGGGCCATCGCCTCAGTCCCAAAGGGGTACTGCCTGCCCGGGTGCGAGAGCAGATCGCCTACCTGCCTCAGAACTTTATCTTCGATCGCCGCATTCCGATGACGGTGGATGAAATGGTGGGATTAGGCTGGCACGCGCTGGGCTTCCAGTGGCCTTGGGCAGGGCGGCGGGAACGGCAGGTGGCCGTTCGTCAAGCGCTGGCTCAAGTCGAAGCCCTGCACTTAAGAAACAAACGGGTAAGCAGCCTTTCGGGGGGAGAAACCAAGCGTGTTTTACTGGCCTATTGCTTGGTGCGGCCCCGCCGCCTGCTGGTTTTAGATGAAGCGCCAGCAGGCTTAGATGTGCGGGGCGAAGCAGAGTTCTATCAGCTACTGGAGCAGCTCAAGCAGACGCAGGGATGGGCCATTATGCAGGTTTCTCACGATCTCAATATGGTGCAGCGTCAGTGTGATCATGTGCTGTGTCTGAATCGCACCCTCCGCTGTGAGGGAATGCCGGATGTTGCCCTCTCTCGCGACAGCTTAAGTGCCGTATATGGGCCAGAGTTCGCCCGGTACCATCATTCCTGTATGTCAGACTCTACATTGCATTAAGATTGTTGCCTCATGTTTTCTCACGTCAAACGCTATGTCATTTGCTAGTGAAATAGTCCGAATTGCCGATCTCTTTCAGCTCCCGTTTATGCAGCGGGCAGTATTGAGCGGCGTCCTTACTGGGCTGGCGGGTGGAATGTTGGGGAGCTTTACGATTCTGCGTCAGCTCTCTTTCTTTAGTGATGCTCTGGGGCACTCTGCGCTGCTGGGCCTCAGTTTTGCCGTCCTTCTGGGCTGGAACCCCACGGCGGTTTTGCTGCCCTTCGCGGTGGTGTTTGCCCTGGGCGTGACTTACCTACTAGAGCGCACCCAGCTATGGACTGATGCGTTGCTCAACATTATCTATTCATCATCGTTAGCGATCGCAGTCATTGTCCTCAGCTTCACCGACACCTATAAAGGCGGGCTCCATCAGCTTCTGTTTGGCGATATCTTGGCCGTCCGAGAATCGGATTTGATCTTCAGCGCTGTTTTACTGCTAGCCTGCACCTTATTTATTGGCCTCACATTGCGGACTCAAATGCTGATCACGTTGCATGAGCCATTTGCGATCGCAAGGGGCGTTTCGGTCTCATTCCATCGCACCACTTTTATTGTGCTGCTGGCCTTGGTCGTGGGGATTGCCATTAAGGCCATTGGAGTCCTGCTGATTAGTGCCTTTGTGGTGATTCCAGCCTGTGCATCCCAGTTATTATCTCGGCGGTTTAGCCACCATGTAGTGCTATCAGCAAGCTTAGGGGCCATCAGTGCTGTGGTGGGGATGGGACTATCGGCGACCATGAATTTACCGTCAGGGCCGAGCATTGTGATGGCTCAACTGGGACTCTTTTTGGGCGCTATGATTTACCCTAGGCTGTCAAGAAGTTCTTAAAGATCACCCTCTCATCAAGGCTTCAAACATGAATACCTCCAGAAACAATATCGTGAAGCCCCTTGACAAGAAAAAATGAGAACGATTATCGTTACTAATCTGAGGTGTCTTCTCTGTCTACAGATATTTATGCAGTGACCCATCTTGCTTTGTATATTTTGGTGTTGTGGAGCCATAACTATGTATAAAAGATCCTTCTTGGGCGGGGGGCTAGGCCTCTTCGGTGCCCTTGCGTTGACTGCTCCAGCATTTGCAGACACATCGGTTTCAGACCTGATTGCCGAAACAGAATCAGACAGTACTGGCCAGGTGACCTCTGTCTCTCAGTTATCTGATGTGCAGCCCACTGACTGGGCTTTTCAAGCCCTGCAGTCTCTAGTGGAACGCTATGGCTGTATCGCAGGCTATCCCAACGGCACTTTTAGGGGCAACCGCTCAGCCACTCGTTACGAGATGGCTGCAGCGCTCAATGCTTGCTTGGACCAGATTAGCGATCGCTTCGCCTCCAAAGCCGACCTTGATGCCGTCAAAGCCCTACAGGATGAATTTGCAGCAGAGCTTGCCACTTTAAGAGGCCGGGTCGATGGCCTAGAGGCCCGCGTTGATACCGTTGAAGCCCAGCAGTTTTCAACCACCACCAAGCTCGAAGGCTCCGTGATTGGAACCATTCAGTTTGGTGACCAAACCGACGTTGACGGTGGTATTGGCAGCAGTCGTGCTTCAGCGCTGGCAGAAGTTGGATTAACCTTCAACACCAGCTTCACGGGGGAAGACTTACTGCAGATTACCCTCTTGACAGGTAATGGTGGTAACGACTTCTTTGGCGAGTTCTTTGACGCAGGGGGTGGCCTTGCCGGTGGCACCGTCAATCCCGGCGCTATCGAGTATCGAGATACTGGCCCAGGCGTTGAGCTAGATCGTCTTGCCTATGAATTTAGCCCTGTGGAGAACCTTTCAGTCACCATTGGACCACAGCTCTATCCCAGTGATTTTATCGATGGCAATAGCTACGCCAACGATCCGGGTGCCGACTTCAACTCTGGCTTTTTCATTAACAATGCTCTGATCATCAATGATGCCGTCGATGATCCCGGTGGGGCGGGCTTTGGCTTCAACTATAACGTTGGGGGCGGTCCTCTGAGCTTGCGTGCAGGGTACGTGGCCGCTGCAGGCGGTAGTGCGGTTGAAGGCGCAACAGAGACAGAAGGCCTTTTCGGCGACCCGCATCAGGCGGT
>NZ_PQWO01000016.1 GCF_003231495.1 Acaryochloris thomasi RCC1774 | reverse complement strand
TGATCCCTGGCTCAATGCTTTCCTTTGCGGCTGGGCAACCGTTCATTGCTCCAGGTCAGCCGGATCAGACTAACTTTGAGGGGTTCTATCGTATTCCGGTCAATGACAACATCACGATTACGCCTGCCGTCATGGTGATTACTGACCCCAACAACATTGACCAGAATGCACTGATTCAAGGGGTTCTACGCACGACGTTCTCCTTCTAACAGATTCCCATTGAAATCCCCCATCATTGCTAATGCCCTCTCCCTGAGGGCATTTTTTGATCGCCGTTTATGGTTGCGACCCTTTAGCGAGAACGCTATGCTACGTGAGTCTTAGATAAACGAGCCTAAAGACCCGTCAGTGCAACTGCAAAATCAAGAGTGATGGAACAGAGAAGCTGTCTGCTCAGTCAACTGTACAAATGGTTCTGGATCAAACAACTTGATTGCAGGCATTGATACTGTCAGCCTCAGTTTATCTATTAAGCAATGTAGGAGAGTCTTTCTATGTGTGTTGGATGTTATGCCCTGTCGGTGATGACTCTGGTTTCACCCGTCAATGAAGCCCCACAACCGGCAAATCTACCTGCCCTCAGTCAACCCGCTGCAACCCCCACTCAGATCCAGAAAGAATTGACCCCGGCCGAGGTACGGGACTCCCTCGCCTCTTTTTTGAAGCGGCTCCCGGCCACACCCAACGCTCAGATTCTACGTACAGGCTTTGGCGCGATGCAAACCCAACTGGTGGGCGTCAACGATATGCAGCTGGTTTACGATATTGTGGGCCAGCATATGACATCCCTCACCGATCAGGTCTTAGCTGCACCTAACTCTGCAGAGCTACTGCAGATTCTTCAAGAGACTGAAGAAGAGCCGTCTAACCAGCAAGCCTCGCGTACCTTACTCAATTCCCAGAGCAGCCATCACTGGGGTTGGCTCTCCTAGATCCTAGCGGCAGTATATTCAACTCAATTGCCTTTTTGCGTAGAGGCAATCTCAACGCAGACATCCAACACTTTGCCAAATGCCCTACAAGAGTAAGACCGATGACGGCTCTGAAAGTTGAGTTATAGAGGCTCCTTGGCAACTGGTCGTCTCTTGTCATTGAAGTGACGAAATAATGGATTGGGCCAAGCTGCGGCAAACAATCCCGCGATAAAAAGAGGGTCTGCTGTGCAGCGTGCAATACCCCTATTCTGGTAAATGCTCTGGGTCAATGCCCTGCGATCTAAGATATGCCTCTAGGCGTTGTCGAGCTTGGCGTTCCTGCTGTTCTCTCTGTTCGGCCTGCGCCTTAGCTTGACGTTCTTGCTGCTCTCGTTGTTCGGCCTGCTCTTTCTGCTGTCGCTCTTGCTCTTTCTGCTGTCGTTCAATCTCTTCAGGTAACGGAATCAGTTCACCTATTGCGGTAAACCAGCGCAGTTGTCGTTCGTGAATTCCTAAAGCTAGACCCAATTGCTGACTCTCTAGCCTGCCACTATCGTCAGCTTAAATGGCTTCATATTCGCCATTCATTAACCGAAACCCAGTAAATTCCAACGTCTCAGGATGGAAGCAGTAATACTCTGGCAAGCGCCAGATTTTTTCATATAAATCTTTCTTGGTGCCCTTATCTACGGCAGCAGTGGAATCTGATAGTAGCTCGATCACTAGGTTGGGGTATTGACCCCCTTCTTCCCAAATGGTCCAACTGCGACGGTTTTTCTTTTCAGCCCCCAGCACCACAAATACATCGGGTCCACGAAAATCTCGCTTTTTGGTTTGACTGGCGCTGTAGTAGACGGTGAGATTTCCAGAGATATAAAAGTCATTGCGCTCTTGCCACCAGTATTTCAACAGACGAATCAGCAAGTCAACTTGGTCGCGGTGAAAGTCGGTTTCCAAGGACGGTTCGTCGCTGTAAAGATCTGTGGGAGGGGCGCTGTAATCTTCAGGACGTGTTGCCTCTACTGGAGTCGGTAAGACTTCAGGGTTAGAGGTAGAGGTGATGGCATCGACAGGAGCCATAGGACAATGGGGTGGAAAGATTAATCCTAGTCTAGCGGAAGGTCAAAAGGCAGGGTTCTCTGACTCTGAGCTGCTGCACTTTAATCACCTCGGAGGAATTATTGATCGCATTGATTTGAGCTGTTGATGCGATCGCAACCTATCCCACAGATCGCTATCATGACTTTGTCGCCAACATCCACTGCTCTCAGGGAACCGCAGGAAGCATAAAGAATGAAAGAAAAACTAACTGCCAATCAACGGCGAATTCTGGAAGTCTTGTTTTCCTCTGCAGAAGAGCTGTCTGCCCAGTCTTTGCATCAAGCCTTGAAACAACAGCAGCAACAGGTCGGCTTAGCAACGGTATACCGTGCCCTTAAAGCTCTGCAGCTTATCGGCAAAGTCCAGGCGCGGCCTCTCGCTAATGGTGAATACATCTACAGCATTGCCTCTGCGCACCGGCATCATTTTACCTGCGTTAACTGTGGTCGTTCTTTGCCTTTACAGGAATGCCCTGTACACGACCTAGAGCAACAGCTCGCCCAAACCCAACAGTTTCAAGTTTTTTATCATACGCTGGAATTTTTTGGCCTGTGCCAGAACTGTACTCAGGTTAATGCTGCAACCTGAGAATAGGGCAATTGAACCCCTGCACTATTACTGGACCAAGCTGGCCTGAAAGTTATCGTCAAAATACCTGGACTCTAACTCTTTAGACCTATAGAATGATAACGATTATCATTCTATAGGGACAACTTGATAGGGTAACTGCATGGTTAATGCTGCAACATTAGAGACCATTCCTGTAACGGTGCTGACAGGCTATCTCGGAGCCGGGAAGACCACACTGCTCAACCGCATCCTCACCCATGAGCATGGCAAGAAGGTGGCGGTGATCGTCAATGAGTTTGGTGAGGTGGGCATTGATAATCAACTGGTGATTGATGCCGATGAAGAAATCTTTGAAATGAATAATGGATGCATTTGCTGCACTGTGCGGGGGGATCTGATTCGCATTATTGGCAACCTGATGCGGCGTCGAGATCAGTTTGACCATATGGTGATTGAGACGACTGGGTTGGCTGATCCGGCTCCGGTGATTCAGACCTTCTTTGTCGATGAAGACATGCAGACGCAGCTCAGTCTCGATGCGGTGGTGACGGTGGTGGATGCCAAGCATATTCATCAGCACTGGGAGGCAGATGAGGCCCAGGAGCAGATCGCCTTTGCCGATGTAATTCTGCTCAATAAAACCGATCTGGTCAGCGAGACAGACTTGGCTGATCTAGAAAGCAGGATTCGGGTAATGAATGCGATCGCAAAGATTTATCGAACCGAGGATGCCGCCGTCGAGATGGAGTCCATCCTGGGGGTAAGCGCTTTTGACCTCAGTCGTGCCCTAGAGATTGATCCTGAATTTTTGGGTGAAGATGCCCACGAGCATGATCAAACAGTGGGTTCCGTGGCCCTGACTGAATCAGGAGAGATTGATGGAGAGCGCCTGAATGGCTGGCTAGGTAATCTGCTGCAGACCCAAGGGCCAGATATCTTTCGGATGAAGGGCATTTTGAACATTGCCGGAGAAGACGAGCGGTTTGTCTTTCAAGGTGTCCATATGCTCTTTGATGGCCGCGCCGATCGCCCCTGGAAGGCCAACGAGACCCGCAAAAATGAGCTGGTGTTCATTGGTCGCAACCTTGATGAAGCTCAGTTAAGCAAGGAGTTCCAAGCTTGCCTCGCTTAAAGCAGCCCCAGCTCAATCTCAAATGGCGTGGGACTCTCGATGACTATGTAACGGCGATTGCCTGGTCCCCCGACAGCCAGCAGGTCGCCGCCTGCGATGGGTCAGGAGCGATTCAGTGTCTCCATCGGGGGACACAGCAAACCTATTGTCTACAGAGCAGCACGGGGCAATCGGTCGATGCCTTGGCTTACTCCCATGATGGTCGTTTTTTAGCAGCAGGCGGTCAAGAGGGTCGCCTGTGTGTCTGGGAGATGACCCAGGAGTCCCCAGCATTGCTGACCACTCTAGAGAATCCCCGAACTTGGGTCGATCAGCTCACCTGGCATCCGCGACGGCTGGAGCTGGCCTTTAACTTGGGGCGCTATGCTCAAGTATGGGAGGTTGAGACCCAAAGCGTACTCACAACCCTGGCCTTTGAAAGCTCTTCGGTGTTGGATTTGGCTTGGCATCCTCAGCGGGATTGGCTAGCGGTGGGAGGACACCAGGGGGTGAAGATTTGGCAAGACTGGGATGATGATCCGGCGATTCGTGAGATTCCGGCTGCCAGTGTTTGTGTGGATTGGTCACCGGATGGGCAATATTTAGCTGCGGGGAATCTGGATCGCACCTTGATAGTGTGGCCTTGGGATCAGGATACGCCCTGGCGGATGACGGGATTTCCGGGAAAAGTACGACATCTGGCCTGGGCGGAGACGATACCGCTGCTGTCCGCTGCCAGCGGCGATTGTGTAATCACTTGGCAACGACAAGGAGAAGGCTGGGAGGCGGAGCTGTTAGATGGGCATACGCAGACGGTGAATGCGATCGCATTTCAACCGGGCACAACCCTGCTTGCCTCTACTGCTGCCGATGGCTACCTGTGTTTATGGAAAGGAGGGCATAAGCTGGTACAAGCACTGAAGGGTGTCAGCGGGTCGGCGCTGGCCTGGAGTCCTGACGGCCAGACGTTAGCAATGGGCGGTCAACAGGGAGAATGGCAGCTCTGGACTCAAAGCTCACGCGGTCAAGGATTTCGCTAACGACTTCTAAGAGAATTGAATGGATTATGCTTCACGGATCCTCGCTTCTTGGATCACAAGGCTTCAATTATTCCTACGGTATTGAATTTCCTGCGTCAACCCAACCTGACGGGGCAGCTTCTGGCTACCGCTTCATCTCAACGGTGATTCTTCAGGGGCGCAAGCAGAAGTGTGAAAAAATACAACTGATAGCTTGAATCGAGCGTTGCTTGCATGGCGTTGTTAGACAAAGCTTTCACTTTCAACTGTCTTCACCTGTAACTGAAGGCCTAAAGCTTGAAAAACCTTGAGAATCGTTGCAAATTCTGGATTACCTTCGACAGATAACGCTTTATAGAGACTTTCACGACCAAGGCCAGTATCACGCGAGATCTGTGTCATTCCTTTAGAACGAGCAACATCTCCAAGGGCGGCAGTAATCAAGGCAGGATCTCCATCTTCAAGCGCCGCTTCGAGATATGCTGCTATGTCCTCTTTAGTTTCTAAGTGATTTGCTGCGTCCCAAGGCTGAGTTTTAGTTTTAGGCACGTCATCCTCCTATAAATCTTCAGCTAATTCAAGCGCTTGTTTGATGTCTTGGGTTTGGGTCCGTTTGTCTCCACCGGCAAGCAAGACAATCACGGCTGATCCGCGCTGAATGAAATAAATTCTGTAACCTGGCCCATAGTCAATACGAAGTTCAGAGACACCTGCTCCAACTGGCTTAACATCACCTGGATTTCCCAGAGATAAGCGACGAATTCGAGTATCGATGCGTGCTTTGGCCCGCCTATCTCGTAAGCTGCTGAACCAACAAGCATAAACTTGGGTTTCGCGGATTTCAAGCATAGCCTAATCGTATCCTGTGGGATACGGCAGGGCAAGCAACTAGCCTTGATGAGTTTAGGATATTTGAACTTGGGAGAACTTACGTCTAACGGCTGAGTTCAGCGGCGGCAGATAGACCAAACTCAACATCAAGATCTCCCTTCCATTCGCTGCGACGCAATGCAAGAGACTTCTTGGGAAGTAGTCTCTTGCACCAATTCTCTTTTTGAAATCAACCAATCATTTACGCTAGAAACATAATTAGCCCATTCTTGAGTAGAGCTAATCAGATCGATTATTTTTGATAATCCGACATCTCGATTCCAGTCAAGCCTGCGTATTATATCATCTACAAACTTATGACTGTCATCAACAGCCGCAATTTGCTTAGCAACTTCAATTATTTCATTATGTTCGTTATCGTCAGTCTCTTCTAGCCCGGTAATAATACTATGAATATATTTTTCAGGCTCGGTGTTTTCTGGAAGGTTTAAGCATTTTATTTTCGCAAGACTAGATTCTCGAAGTAATTTTGACCGTTCATCATTTCCAGTTAAAACAGCCTCTATCCGTATTTTTTGTTCTTCTTGAGTTCTATAGACATCTCCATCCAACACAAAAATACTATTGTCGCAATTTTCACCACGTAGACGTAATCCAGATAGAACTGTAAAACAATTTATAGCAGCACCGAACCTTTGTACAGAAACATGCTTGGAAATACGCAGTTGACCTGCCACCTTTTTTGTAATCGCCATAGCCAGATCATCTTCAACGAAAATCTCAATCAATCTAGGTTGAGTCCCTGTTAAACGATTTATCGCATCGGGTTTTGTCTCATCAAAGCAAAGAGTTTTTTCTGACGTTCCAAAAATATGTCTTATATTAATTAAATCCGACAGCTCAATAATTGATTCTCTATGCGTTGTAAATACAACTTGCAGATTATAACGTGCTGCTCTTTCAGATATAATCTTTATAAGGTTTTTCATTGCTGAATCATGCAAAAGCAGGTCAAATTCATCTATAAGAATAAGACTGTTTTTAGAGGCTCTAAAAACTTTTTATAGCAACAAGAACATTTTCTGTTCTCCAGCACTCATGCTTAGTGCAGAGTATCTAATTCCATTAGCTTCAACGCCAATAAACCTTCTCCCTTTGCCATGCTTATGAATATTATAAGCTGTATATTTCCGATTAAGACAATACGAGGCTTTCTCTAAGATTGTAGTAATAATATCTTCACTTAAGTTCTCGGTTGAGTAATTGATTTTTACATTTCGTTTTTCTGATTCGATGAGTGGGACACAACTGTCCACACCAAAATAATGTACATTCCTTGTTGGCCTTCTTTTATATATTGGTTTCCACCGATCGCTGCTCTTTCCGTAGACTTGCTCCACACCTTCGTGCAGTTGAGAGGATTGACGATAAGTATGAACTAATCTTAGTTCACTACCTGCCCATAATGCATCAGGGCTTGGCAGAAAAAAATCACTGAATTTATAGTCTTCTTGTCCTTGATTTGGTGGCTGGAAACAACAGGCAAGCGCATGAAGAATAGTCGACTTTCCATAACCGTTTGGACCAAGAATGCCAGTTATATTTTTGTTTTCAAATGAAATACAAACGTCTCTAACATTCTTTAGCTTGATTATCTCTAGCTTATGTAATCGTTGTTGAGAAATCGACATGTTATTGCTTTGGTGTCTAGACTATACAAGATTTCAATCCTTCTGCCTTAGGCTACCCATAATTACCTGTTGAATCATTGATTTCATATAACGTTTACCTCTGCGCTCTCCACAGATAGCATAGAGGTCTAACTATAATTAGACCGATGGCAGCTGATAACTCCGGCATTAGAGATATTTTCGCCAAAAACCGGATAAATCCGACCCTGAGGATATTATCCTGGAGTTCACCATGTTTAGAAAACCAAGTTTGGGAATCTCAAGATTGAAAAGTCCTACGCGATGAACTGCCTGCATCAGATATTAAATTTACCAGGCATAAAACCTTATGTGACTGTGTGGGCAATACCAGTTTTCGCTAATGCCGGAACAATGCAGTGGTCTCCGGCCTGCCTTTAGAGGAAGGGCTTCGCTAACGGCCATCGCACGCCATCCGCCCCCCCACGCAAGTTTCTCGCCACTTGCCCCCCAGTTGCTATCAGCAGCCAAAGCGCTGACAGACGCCAAGGACAAGCTGACGCATCTCAAAGAGATTCACGTTTCCACATCCAATCGTCATAGTTATTCGTATTATCAATGAGAGCGACTTCCCATGATTGGGTTGCCTAGCTCAACACAGTAAATCCCTTGGAGTCTATCCACCATTATGAACACAACAACCAAAGCCGTCGCCGTGACCACCGCTTTATCGAGTGTGCTTGCCCTCGGAATACTTGCAAATCAATCTGATGATGCAGTTGCCGGTAAGGCTGGATTTGAAAAATGCGCCGGAATCGTCAAGACCGGTCTCAACGACTGTGGCACGAGCAAGCATGACTGCTCTGGTAAAGCGACAGTCGACAATGACCCAGAAGAATGGATTTATGTGCCTGCTGGAACCTGCGAAAAAATTGTTGGCTCAACGTTGAAAGAGGCCGCACCGCCTGCTGAAGAGGCGGAAGCAGAAAAGGAAGAGGATTAAACCTATCTATCTCATGTATTTTGGGTGCCTGTTTGTTGACAGCAGACACCCTGACATTTTGGAGTATCTATCGTTCAATGCCTGAGATTCAGGGAGCTGGGATTGGGTTGCGATCGCAACATTACGCCCACATCCTCGCTCATCAACCCGCCGTACCCTGGCTAGAAGCCCTCTCCGACAACTATTTGGGGGGTGGTTTGCCCCTTTATCATCTAGAACAAGTCCGGGAACGGTATCCGCTCACGCTGCACGGCGTTAGTCTGTCGCTGGGGTCTGCAGATCCCCTCAACATTGACTACCTGACCCAGCTCAAGCGGCTTGCTGATCGGATTGAACCCGTCTATATTTCCGATCACTTGGCCTGGGTTTCGGTCAATGGTCATTACTTCAACGACTTGGCTCCGTTGCCCTACACTGAATCGGTCCTCCATTACGTTGCAGATCGGATTTCGCAGGTGCAGGACTTCCTTGGTCGGCGGATTCTCATTGAAAATTTATCGCCTTACCTTCAGTTTCGCCACAACAGCTTGGCCGAATGGCAGTTTATTGCCGCTCTCGTGGCTGAGGCTGATTGCGATCTGCTCTTGGATATCAATAATGTCTACGTCAATGCCGCGAATCACGCCTTTGACCCGTTGGACTATCTGGAAGCCATTCCCACCGATCGCGTCAAGGAGATTCATCTGGCCGGTTACGAAGAGCAGGACCACTTTTTATTCGATACCCACGGCTACCCGGTACAGCCTAGAGTCTGGGCGCTTTATCAACAGGCACTCCAGCGGTTTGGTCCGGTGCCGACGCTGATTGAGTGGGATACGGATATTCCTAGCTTTGATGTTTTGATGGCCGAAGCACAGCAGGCTGATACCTATCTATGTCAACACCACCCCCAGAACTGAGAGAGCTACAGCGGTTGTTTTATAGTGCGATCGCAACTAAAGACTCCGACAGCATCCAGCAGCTCAAACCCCAGATGCGTAGCACTGAACATCTCTCCTTTGAACGAGGTCTGTCGGCCTATCAAGGCAGCGTTGTTGGCAAACTCAGTCGTGCTCTAGAAGATATTTATCCTGTGTGCGGTCGGTTGGTGGGAACCCAGTTTTTCACCACTATGGCTCGTCAATATATCCGTCGGTATCCATCGCAATCACCCGATTTAGGGGACTATGGGGAACAGCTCTCTGACTTTCTAGCCCAGTTTGAACCGGCTGCCTCGCTCCCCTATCTGCCGGATGTGGCCCATTTAGAGTGGAATTGGCACCGTATCTTCAACAGTAAAGACCAACCCCTTTTAGATCTAGCAGCCTTGAGTAAAGTGCCCCCCGGCCGTTGGCCTGATTTAGTGTTTCAGCTCCCAGCCAGTAGCATTTTACTGACCTCACCGTACCCTATACACCGAATTTGGCAGGTCAATCAAGCCGATGCATCCAGTACCGAAACTGTCGATCTAAGCGAGGGTGAGGTCAATCTATTTCTCTGGCGAGACCAGTATGAAACCCGGATTGACTTACCCAATGCCGCTGAATGGCAGCTATTACAAGCCTTTGCTTCCGGTGCTCAGTTTGGAGAGATTTGCGCCCAGCTTGAGGACCGCACCGCAGACATAGCCGTCACAGCACTGCTTCCGCTGTGGGTTCAGCGAGGATGGGTGACAGGATTTACCCTCAGCTTGGACGAGAATGAAAATGGTATGGGCTAGAGAAGTGGTTTTGCTATCACAGAACGCCTTGGCACCCTACATTCCGCAGGTAGTACGCTTTTCTAGAAGCCATACTAGATAAAGGTTACAGGGCCTGTCAAAAATCGACTCTGTTCCATCAATCCAGGTTGCATCACCTGAAAAAACAGATCACAGACTCTCTAGAAGCCAGATTAGAGAAGCAATACAGGTTAATCGGCCACCTGTATCTCAACGATCTGAGGGAGGTATTCTTGAGTTTCAAGCTAAGGCTCAAAGCCTTTACTGGAAAAGGTTTACAAGAATTCACTAACCTGCGGAATGTAGGTGGCACTACTCTACTTTACGGTTTGTACAAAGCATATCCATCCAAAAAAGGGACAACTTTGTATCCCTGAAGTTCATTTTTGCTGTTGTACCAAGTAAGGCTTGCCTTTGCTGAACTTTTTTCTGAAAAAGGCTGACCATCCACTTTCACAATTAACTCATGTATGCCGACAGAGGCACTTTCATCGATTCCGTTCTCACCCTTAATATCAAATCTTTTTACTTGAGGCATTGTTTAAACCTATATTTAACAAGTGTTGTATCAGGCTATTATGCCCGTAATTCAGAGATCAGTATCAATTTATCCACAAGCGTTAGAACTGTTATGAACGCTGAAAGTCGCTCCCAATCATTTCGCCATTGATGTTCAGAATTTCTTCTTGAATAGAATCTAACAAGCTCACAATGCCTTCTGCATCTTCGGCCTCGATTACAAAAACAATAAATGATGTAATCGCCCCCAAAACCTGAAGCGGGGTCATTACAAATTGATTTGGATGTGTATGACAATCATGATCTCTGAGAGTGAAACCACCATCATCATCAACCTCAAGGTAATGTAGTAAAAGGCTTGGCCAGGTTCCATGTACATGATGTGAACCCAGCCGTTGTGCAACTACGTACATTAACCTTTCATGGCCTAAATCTCGAAGCATTGCAGAAACATCGGGTAGCTTTTTAGCTTCGATAATTTCTTCGCGGCTCAATCCTGCAGCATTGATATAGCGATCAATAGATGAAAGCATACGCTTTTCAATGTGAAGAACTTCGCTGTCTTCTCGCTCAGTTATTTTTCCCCTTATTTCTTTTTCAAGCTCTATTTCTGTTTTGAGTCCACCCGCCAAATAGCACTGAAAACTATCATCATTTCCTTCATGACACAGCCAATCTAATTTGAGGCAAGATTCAAAAATACACCTGTCCAAGAGTGCTGTTGTCTCTCCAAAATTTCCATTATGGGAAAGCGCTATGTTTGACAGCATCAATCTCGCACAACGGTTTAGTAGCCCAGTAAGAATAGCAAAGTGGATTGGTAAAATTTCTCTGACTGTTGGTGACTCTCTCTGTAATTGGGCGAAAAATATGCAGACATGACCAACAAACTTGTACCACTCAAAAAGCATAGGCATGAAGTCGCCAGTTTCTCGGCATCTCTGCATTTCCTCGTCAGAAAACTGCGGAGGTTCTGGTAACTGTGCTTGCTCGTTCATGGTTTCAAAAATCTATCGTAGAGAGGCAGACGGTTAGGATGTTTTCATCTCCAGAATCCTTAATATGAAGGCATTCCTGATCCCTGGAATGCTCACTATATCTCCCTAGCTGCTATAACTATTAATTATACGGATGATGCATAATAACTCTGGCCGGGAGAGTATTATCCACCAAGAACCTGATAACTCTGAGACAAGAGCATTATCAATCAGAAGTCAGATGACTCCGGCCCTGAGGGGATTATCCTGTTGTTCACCGTATTCAAAAGACTAAGTTTGGGTATCTTAAGCCAATAAATATACTGCCTGCACCAGGTTCTAGATTTACCAGTTTTGAAACTCTAGGCAACAGTTCGAGCAACGCTGGCCTTGGTTAATGCCGGGACAATGCGATCGCAACCCATCCGACCCCCATGCAAATTCCTCGCCACCGGCCCCACCTGCAGCGCCGCCCACGGTCCCATCAAAAATAGCTCACAACCGGGCCAGCGCAAGTGCTCATCCAACACCGGCAGGCCATTGACAATCTGATTCGGATATCGCTCCAAAATCTCCCCCATTAAGGGATGCGCTGTAATATCCGTCTGCGTTCCCGTCGCCAGCCAGATCCGATCAATAGACTGATGTGCTAAACAATCATGCACAGTCGGCAAACTACACTGCACCTGCCATGCTTCTCCTTGCCAGGTCGCATTAGATACATGACAGCGCTCATAAAAGGTGACTTGCCCAGAACGTGAATATCGCCGCAGTCGATGCAGCAGCTCCGGCGCAATTGACCCGCCGTTCCGGGCCGCTTGAATCATCTGCCAGCGCACTTGCCAGTCTTGCTCTGCCTGGAAACCCTTCAGATACTTCGGCCCCAACCAACCCGGTTCCGCATCAAATAGCTTTTCCGTCAGGGTCCGACGGGCCATCAGCAATACCCTCGCGCCTCGCCCAACAGCCCCCACCGCTAAATGAGCGCTGGACTGCCCACTACCGACAATCAAAACCGTTTCACCCGTCAGGTCCGGTAATTCTGGCAGGCAAACATCTTGGGCGTGACACAGCCGTTCTGGAGGATGGAGATTAACCTGGGCAACCCAGGCAGGCACCTGTGCTTTGCCGCCGCCCGTCGCTAAAACGACCCGCCGCGCTTCAATTTGTTCGCCGTTACTCAACTGAAGCTGAAATCGGGACGGCAACGGCGTTAACTTCATCACCTGGGCTGCGGTCACTCGATCGCGCAGTTGCCAGCGATCAATGACAGTTTCACAGAAATCTTGAAACAGTGCTGTACCGGGCCGATTGTAGGGCAGATGCAGCTCATCCTGGCGGCGTTCAGCAAAGTTGAATAGGGTGTGTTTAGGATCGGGGTGATGCACACCAGGCGATCGCAAATAGGGAATCTCCTGCGCCGCAAACTGCTGTTGCCACTGCGCCATCCAGGTGCCGCTGGGATCAAAGACTTGGATGCGATCGCGTAGAGCCTGCTTCTTCTGCAGCAGATGGGTCACTAACGTCAGCGCTTGGGGTCCGGCCCCGATCACGGCAATATCTATCTGGCTCTTCACACACCCTCCCTAAGACGGACCTTATACAATGATAACGATTATCATTGCATAAAAGATAAGCTCCCTCGTTTGTCGGATAATGAAGATGCGTTTAGCTATATGTGTTGAGCCAAAATGGAGGGTTTAATGCTAACGACAGATCCCCAGGGCACCCTCTCTACCTATGCCTGGCAATGGCAGGGACAAGCCATCAATATTGCCACCGAAGTCCTCGGTTCCGGTCCATCGGTCCTGCTCTTACCGTCCTTTAGCACGGTCTCCACGCGGGCAGAGCTAACAACCCTAGCCCAGGCGCTGGCGTCTCATTTTCAGGTCACGCTCCTAGACTGGCCGGGTTTTGGCGAGTCCGATCGCCTGAAGCTCGACTATCAACCGGCGCTGTTCCGTCAGTTCTTGCAGGACTTTGTGCGAGACACGTTTACCGAAGACGTGGCGGTGGTCGCGGCGGGACATGCCGCAGGCTATGCCTTGGCACTGGAGTCTTGGTCACGGATTGTCTTAGTCGCCCCCACTTGGCGGGGACCGTTAGCGGTGATGGGTGCGTCCGAGTCTGTTCGCAACGGCGTGCGAGACCTGGTGAGAACGCCTTTGATCGGCTCCGCACTGTATGGCCTCAATACGCGACCTGGGTTTCTAAAGTGGATGTATCGTCGGCATGTGTTCGTCAATGAAACCGCGTTAACGCCGGACTTTATCGCGCAGCGGTATGAAGGGACGCAACAGTCTGGGGCGCGATATGCGCCCGCTGCCTTTGTCACGGGTAGCTTAGATCCGGTGTCTCAAAGAGCGGAGTTTCTAGCCGCAATCGAAAAGCCATCGGTGCCGGTGATGGTGGTGATCGCAGAACAGGCTCCACCGGCATCACTGGCAGAAATGGAGGCGATGGCGAAGCTTGCTAACATCCAGTCCGTTCGTTCGCAGGGCAGCTTGGGAATGGCTGAAGAATTTGGAGATGCGATCGCAAACCTCATTCTCCCCATATTGCAGGGGTAAATACAGGGGCTACTGCAGCTTTAAAGAACAGTCTCAATGGGTGTTGATGCAGAGCAGGTAGGGCAAGTACAGCCCAACAGATCGTCAAGGGTACCTTTTTGTTCAGCAACAAGTGTAGGGACACCCTGGTCAGCTTGCATAACGTTTTCAACGCTGGGGACTGCTGTCGCGGGCTGGGTTACAGCTAAGGCCAAGAGCAGAGAGCTTGAACATCCTAAGGTCGTGAGCACGTTTTTCTGATGTACCATTCCTGTCACCTATCGATAGCTAAGTAAACTAAGTCTAGCCTACTCAAAAAAGTAGAAACAAGCAGAGGTTGGCCGAGTGTTTTGCCAGGGCCACCCGAGCGTGACCTGATTTTTGTGTAAGCGCTTTTTATCGACAGGGCAAAGCGTTTTGGGGACAGGATCGCAAAATTGAGAGCGCTGTTCGCCAGTTTTTGATTGGCCGGTTCCATTCCTTCGAGATGATATTCATCGCTAGATACACCCGAATGAAAGTTATTGAGTTTAATGCTCGGTCGTACAGCCGCCGTCCTACATCTATGATGGTTGAGGGACAGCTTTTGCTGTCGCTGATTGCAAAGCATTCTTTTATTTACCCGGTCAGGAGAGTTCTGTAATGGAAAAGACGCCCAAGCCCACTCTTGAGCATCAAAATGTACCGGAGAATCATCAAGGACTGCACGACTTCCTTTACAGTTCCGGTGATGAACATGGCGTCTCGCAACAAACGCCTGCAGTCTCCCAGAGTAATGAAATCCTAGACCTTGAATCTTGGCTAACAACGGCAGAAGACCGGAAAATTGCGGGCGTTTATGCCGTGTTCAATCAGCAGCAGCAAGCCCAGTATGTTGGCTATTCTCGTAATGTGGGGCTTGCACTGAGAGGCCACATCACGGATAACGGTCCCCAAGTCTGTGCCTTTGTCCGGGTGCAGGCGTTTCAGTTTCCTAAGCGGTCTGAAATGGAGGCGCTGCGCGATGCCTGGATCTCAGAGAATGGGTCAGTACCCCCAGGAAATGAAGGGGATGGGACTTGGTCGGCCACGGTGGGTGCTAGTGCGGCGGCGGTGATGTCGGCTGCAGAGCGCGAAGCCCATGAAGCGAAAAAGCTGAAGCTGCGAACGGCAATGGCGGATGAAACGCTGCTAAAGGAAAAAGAGAAAGAAGCGGCTTCAAAGGCAGAGAATTTGAAGTCTGCGGTAGAGGCTGACGATTGGAGTGCTTTGATTGACGGCCAAACTAAAGAGACGCACTAATCTTCGAGCTTGTTCGGAATGCCTTCACAGCCGCCGGGAACGGTAGCGCGTGTTTTGGAGCCGCCCCAAGCGCAGCAATAGTAGCGCTGCTCGGGTGAGAGATTCCGAGCCTGGGTGAGGTCGACATTTTCGATGATCGCTCCGGTTTGGGTGCCCTTAACGTAGTTCGGGGCGTTGATGCGATCGCGGGGTGTAGCCGTCTCTGCTGTCCCGTGATAAAGCTTTGTCCGACTAAAATCAGCGTGCTTTAAATTTGCGCCATAGAGAATGCAGCGAGAAAGATTAGCGCGGCTGAGATCACATCCCTGTAGATCAGCCCCAATGAGGTTAGCGTCACTCAGCTCAGTCTGCTGGAGATCCGTCGCCGCTAAGTCTGAATGGGCCAACATGCTGCCGAGGTCAATCACCCGTACGCCATATTCAATATCTTCTTCATAACCACCTAAGCCATCAAAAATTGCTCGACCTAAACGACGATCGCGTTTGAGCGGGGTCAATAATTTGGCACTGGAGAGAAATCGAAGGATTTTGGCTCTGCCCTCTGCACTGAGTCCCCCTAAAATGGCGGCGGTGCGACCCTCTGCGATCGCACGTTCAGAAGGCCAGTCTTCTAGTAAGCCATCTTCATCAAGAACGAGGTCAGAAATTCCCTGAAAATAGGCGTCAATGGTCTGCTGCTGGGTAATCCGGTTCTGCTGGCTCGTCAGCTCCTTCGAGATGATGTACTGACGCCAAGCCACGAACAACGCTAAAAAAGCCACCAAGATCTGTCCAACCGCCCCGAATGCCTCTGCCAAGGCTCCAAAGGCTTCCCAGTTGATGCGTCGCCCGAGAGACAAAATCAGACCAATGAGACCCGTGAAGTAGGCGATGCCGAGCAGGGCAACTACTCCGACGGCGGTTGCGATCGCCCACTGGCGGTAAGGGTTAGGAAATGAGGTTCGAAAAATCTGCTGTAGGGGTGCCCAAACCATCCGCAGTGAAAGGAATAGAGCAATAGCGGCGGCAGGCAGACCGATCAACGCACTCTGGAGAAAGAGACCCAAAAAGATCAGAACAACTGTAATCACAGTCAGCAAGCTAAGCTGCTGAGGCGTGAGATTTTGGAGATTGACGTCAATCGCGGATGAGGTCTCGGCCCAAAATCTAAGCGGCTTTGGCTGTTGAGAAATGGATGACCGGTCAGAGGCAGATCTGCGGCGGTTGAACGACGCCTGCTCCTTTAATGGGCCGGAAGTCTCTTCAGGCTCGGGGAGGGATGACTCAGGTGGAAGGGGCATGCATTCTAGGGGAGACAAAGAAAGCGAAGATAACCGTAGTGTCCCACTCATGTCCTTTCTGGGGAAGGGGGGCCACAGTTGGCCAGAAAGGCTTCGGTGATCTGAGGGAGAAGATGTAAGGAATACATCTTCAGGCATTTCTAAGGTGATAGCCTAATAATAGCTGTCGTTTTATCTCCCCTAGGGTGTTTGTCATGTCTGTTTCCAATCCTGCTAACGATAATCGTGCGGTGCGCCGCAGTAATCCTCAAGAGGTCGAGCCTGGTGAAGCGATGCCTTGGGAGCAGGAGGGTGAGTTTGAAATTGAGGCGGTGATCATGAGCCAGAGCAATGGAGAGCTGCTGGTCAAGACCAATTCGGGTGGACAGCCCACTCATCTGACCATTGCAGGCTATCTTCCGGGTAAGGTAACGTCTCAAACCTGGCGTTTGGCTTGTCTGAGAGAGTCAGGACAGCTAGAGCTATTAGATGGTGAACCTATCAGCCAATAGCGTATAAACATTAGCCAATAACGTATAAAACTGACGGTTATATACGCGGATATTCGGTTCCCCATTGGATGCTAAAGGTTCTCAATGGGGACCGCTTCAACGGTGTCTGCGATCGCAAATCTAAAAACCTGCGAATAAAAGTACAGCTCACTATCTAGGGCCCGCTTGATATTCTTAGCTTGCCGAAAACCATGTTGTTCTTCAGGGAAGGTGACGTAGGCCACCGGAATCCCTTTCTCTTTCAAGGCATTGACCATTGCCTCAGCCTGATTCGGCGGCACCACTTTGTCTTCAAGTCCCTGCAAAAAAATCACGGGACAGGATAGCTGCTCGACGTGGTGGATGGGGGAGCGCTCTTGATATAGATCCTGACGCTCGGGATAGGGGCCAATTAGTCGGTCGAGATAGCGAGCTTCAAACTTATGGGTGTCTTTAGCAAGCGCTTCTAGATCGCCGATGCCGTAGTAGCTAGCCCCGGCCTTAAACACATCCCGAAACGTGAGAGCCGCTAATGTTGTGTAGCCGCCTGCACTGCTGCCGGTGATCGCCATGCGATCGCAATCCACAAGGTCTTGCTTCGCTAAATACTGGGCACCGTTCACGCAGTCATCGACATCTACAATCCCCCACTGATCACGCAGGCGATGCTGATAGGCGCGGCCATAGCCCGTACTGCCGCCATAGTTCACGTCTAGAACAGCAAAACCGCGACTGGTCCAGTACTGAATTTTTAAGCTCAAGCTACTTGACGTTGCCGCCGTTGGCCCCCCGTGGCTCTTCACAATCAAAGGCGGCTTTTCCGTCGTGGAGCCTTGAAAATCCTTATTTTTAGGGGGGTAATAAAATCCATAGGCCGTCAGGCCCCCCTCTGTTGGGAATTCCAGCAGCTCTGGCTCAGAGAGATAGGCCGGGTCAAGATCGAGTTGACTGGCGCTACAGACAACCGATTGCTGATCCGTTTTCAGATCGAGCTGCACAATTTCTGTTGCCGTTGTAGGAGAGCTGCCTTTAAATGTGGCGAAGGCTGGCCCGACCTTCAGGCCCGAAATATTGGTGTAGTCCGTCTCAACTTCTTGCATCTGGCCGTTGCTGACATCCAGGCGTCCTAGATGCCACTGTCCCTGAAGATTGTAGGAACAAAGAATCTGCTCGGCAGCAATGAAGCCGTAGGTTGACATGCCAAACACCCATTGAGGGAGGCCGAACTCCGCCGACATCGGACAGAGAGGATGGGCTTTACTCTCTTGCCAGCGATAAAGGTTCCACCAGCCAGTGCGATCAGAGATGAAATAAAGCTGTCCGTCAGGGGACCACTGAGGCTGAAAGATTGATTCATCTGTGCCACCCGCAATGTGCTGTGGCTGTGAGAGAGTGCCATCCGCCTCGAACGTAGCCAGCCAGAGATCCGTGCCATCCCAGGGGAGATTGGGGTTATCCCAGGTGAGCCAAGCAAGCTGAGTGCCGTCGGGGCTAAGGCAGGGAGAGGCATAGAAGTCATGGCCCTGCGCCAAAGTCTGGACGGGCTTTTCGCTATCCGTCTTTAAGTCAACGCTGACTAAAGTATTGGTGACTTCTGCCTGATGGTCTTCGCGGATGCAGAGGATGCGGTCTTGATGGTGATCAATGATGGGATTGGTGTAGCGATCATGAGTGGTCTCTGGCGTCAGAGATTCCGGGGATTGCCCCTCTCGTTGGCGGTACAGTCGCTGGTCACTATTGTTTGTGAAGTAAACGGTGCCCTGATCGACAAGAAAAGCTCCACCGCCGTATTCATGGACGCGCGAGCGAACGTTCCAGGGAGCAGGAGTCACATCGCTTTTGCCCCTTGCTGTTTGTTGAACCAGAACAGAGCGTCCTTTTTCAGTGGGGCGTAGTTCTGTCCAGTAGAGATTGTCGCCATCAATGGCTAAATCACCTAGACCAATGCTGCCGGCGACGATCAGCTCAGAGGTGATCGGCGACTTCCAAGAGCCGTAGGGGGCAACGACAGAATTAGCCATAGTTCAGTGACGCCAAAGAAGGTTATTTTTCAAGACGGACGGCATACCACTGCAGATACTGTTCGTCGCCAAGATCCAGCTCACAGCCTGTATTTAGCAAATGCTGTGCCTGGGCGGTCAATGTTGGCAGATGCTGCAGGTCTGCTGCTTGTTCAGGGTATTGCTGCAGGAGTGATTCCAGTCGAGAGAGCATTTCTGCCGCCGTCAAAAATTGTTCGGGTTGTCCCGTCTCAATCACGACGTACATATCCTCGCTGTACATTAATTGATCAGGCATGGTGAGTTGCCTTAGCTAGTGGGACTTGTGGGGACAAGCCGACGCTTGAGTACCTTGATGCGGCGATTGGCGGTGGAATTTTTAGGGTCTTGCTCTAAACTCTTCTCGTAGGTTTCCAGCGCCTGCGAGGTCAAATTCTTCTTCTCGTAGACATGCCCCAAGTTGTTGAGCGCTGTCACATAGGTCGGCTGACGCTCGAGGGCTTCTTTATATTGACGAATCGCCATATCAAACTGATCTTGATTGAAGAAGGCAAAACCCAGAGCGTTATAGATCGGCGCACTCTCGGGCGGAATCTCTTCGTCTGCTTCGATCAGCTTGATGGCTTTCTGAAACTGTCCCACCGCTTGACCGGGCAGTTTTTTCATCAGGTAAATGCTGCCCAGCTCAAAATATTCTTCGACACTGCCTGAGCCTTCGCGAATCTTTGTCTGCAGGCGTGCGATCGTGGATTCGGTTTTGCGGGTTTGCATCACTTGGCGACCAATCATGATCACGGCAAAGAGGAGAAGGCCGAGCAAGAGTGCCAAATAAATTGTGGCTAAAGGCAGACTTTTTAGAGCTTGCATTAACAGGATTTCATAAACGACGCTGTCTTCAGCCTATCAAACTGTTCAAAGTTTGCGGTGCTGTTCTAGTCCCCAATGCTGTCGGCGTTGCTCTAGCCATCCTGACTGGTTGAGCTGATCTAATGACTGATTAATCTTGTCTAGCAGCGAGTTGTACTGCAGGCCCTTCGGCAGCGCGACTGCCAAAGGCTGACGAGCTAGGGGTTGCCCGATGATTCGATAGGCTGAGTTTTTTTGCTGCCAGCCAGTAAGAACGGCTTGATCACCCGCAAAGGCATCAGCTTTTTGCGTTTCTAGGTGGGTTATGGCGTCTTGGTAAGTACGGACACCAATCAGATTCGTGTTGGGGAATGCGGATTTGAGGACTGCAATATTATGGGAATGCTGCAGAACTGCAATCGTCTGCAGATCTTTGGCTTCGCGGATTTGTGAGGCTTGAGTGATCAGTTGGGTGGAGCTGGTGTGGTAGGGCAAGCTGAAGTTGGCGATCCGCCTACGGTTGTCGGTGCGGGTTATGTTTGCGATCGCAACATCTACCTCTCCTTCAATGACAGCCGTGAGCCGATCCTGGTTCAAAACAGGCTTCAGCACTACCGCCGTTGAATCCCCCAGCAAATCTTGGGCCAACTGTCGGGCTAAATCAATTTCAAACCCCTGGAGCCGACCTTGCCGATCACGGAACCCCAGCGGTCTAAGATTGTCCTTGACCGCCACCACCAAGTGCCCGCGACGTAGAATCTCAGACCACTCTGCCGCCTGTACCGCATCAACCGCTAGCATCAACGCGAGAACATAGAAAGGCACAAAAGTTCTGAATAGCCGCATCATTTGATGCCTCCGTTAGAGTCCCTCTGCAGCTAAAACAGCCTGCATCTCCGGCCATGACAAGCCCCGCTGTAGATACTGAGGCTCAGCCGGATTGTAAGGCCCCATTAAGCGATCAACCGTCAAAATTCTGGCCTGTTCTGGTAGCACCGGCATATCTGGATCAAAGTTCGTCGGACTAGTCAAAGAACTAGAGTAACCCTTAAAAATGACAACCTCATCCCTCTGACCTTCACTTTCAACCTGCACCAGTAGCACCTCCTGAAGATGCTGTAAGGTATATTGCTCCAGTCGATATCCAGGACTTTGCATATCGCTAGG
Organism: Acaryochloris thomasi RCC1774; assembly: GCF_003231495.1. NCBI lineage: Bacteria > Bacillati > Cyanobacteriota > Cyanophyceae > Acaryochloridales > Acaryochloridaceae > Acaryochloris > Acaryochloris thomasi. The sequence goes on along the minus strand of NZ_PQWO01000016.1, from coordinate 81,232 downwards.
GACTCTCCATTAAGCACGAGCAGAACTAGAAGCCAGTCGCAGAACGTCCCTGCTTAGCCAAACGGAACAGCAGAAAATAAATAAAGTAGAGGCCGTACAGCACCAGCGCAATCATGGCAATAAAACCCAGTTTCCCCGCATTGGTACCTCCATGCAAGAGCGCTTTGTAACCCCAAGGAGCCTGGAGCCAGACTTGGCACATCGAATCAGAAATAGCTTCTTTCGACAACGCACATTTCAGAAACGGCAGTTGACCAATGGCGGCTATTCCACAGTAAAAAGTCATGGCCCAGCGCCAAGCGCCAAAAGCCAGCTTCAGCTCACCCCGCTGATCTTCAATCTCTTCGTTTAGGTCTGCCCAGAACCAAAGACTGATCAGCACTAGCAACAAGCCGCAGAATCGCACAATAAAGCTAAACGGTAATTCTGCCATCATTAGGTACACCGCAATCAGAAGTAGACTGGCAACTCGCCAGTAGATCACGAGCAGATTGGTGATGGGCTTGGCCTTCTTAGTAATCGACCAAATCAGTAAACCCAGTGGCGCTAAGACTACAAACAAGAGAGAGAGCCGGTAGTCGGTCCAAGCTAGCGATCTCAACAATTCAATGGTCATGTTTGACTAAGTATGGCTTCAAAATTCTATACGTCTACCAGAATACGCCCCTAAGGGAACTCAAGCTGATTAAACTCCCCTCACCGACCATCGAGTTAATCACTCCACAGACAGCAAAGCAGGCAAGGCACGCTTCAAACCTCACTCCACTCTTAAGAGTGCCCTAAATTTCAACCACCAAAAACTCACTGATTAAAATTCGTTATTCGTGAACCTAAAACACGTCAGTGTGCTGACTACGGAACTTGCTTCGTCCTACAGAATGCGGAATTCAGAAGAGCGATCGGAAGGAACTAAGCTTTGCTGCTGCACAACAATTGGGGGCGAAGCCTCTGATGGTGCCATATCTGCAGACAAGTAACCCATGCAGCTATCCATCAACAGGTAGACTGCCACTAAACCCACAGCGGAGAGAGCGACTAGCGTACCGGCAAAGATCAGCGATGCTTCACGCAATCTTAGAGCCGATCGCATGAGCTGAAATGACCAGAGTACGAGTCCAGCCGCAGTGGCAAGCAAAATTATCATTATGTTTACCAATTTTAACAAAAATGCAGTGCAGCGCCCGCAAGATTGAAGACTCTTGACATTGTTTTAAGGATTTAGAAGCTTGTACTGTTTACTGACCTCGATAGGTTAATGAACAGCATTCAGTGCCGTTGTGGAGCTAAGTTCACTCACAGCGTTAGCTAATATCGACACGGCAAACGCTTAATATTTATTGCGCTTTTCTCAGGGAAATAACGCTACAGCACGCAACCGATTTAGGACAGCTTTTCTAGGCCATAAAAGGGTTGCAGCTATTTAACTGCCCTAATTAGTAGGTGTCTTGCTATACCTGGTAATTGAAGAAGCTGGCGAACAAAATTCGCACTTACAAGAACGAAGCCTGCCTCTGCAGACTATACATATCAAGGCTTTCGACAATCCGCGCAGGCAGATCATCTTCGTATAGCTGCGGTTTCAACCGTCAAGTGAGAAAGTTTTGTCAGTCAACTAGGATTGCTGCGGCTGTCTGATGAGAGGGACGACTTGTAGACCTACAGAAAAGAATCAGTCGCAGCAATTACAACGAGACAGCAATGGTTGCCATCGCCAAAAACAAAGGAAAGCGTACAGTAATTTTAGCTAGGGGCTTTTATCCAATGCGCGTTTGCCACCCCAGCGGCTCACGATCTGATCATCGTAATCATCAGCGGCCTGCAGCACCGCCATCACAGATGCCTCTAGCTCTTGAGGATCGCAGGTCGAGCCAACAATCGTATGCTCAAACAGAATGTCCCCAGCCTCATTGAGAGAAAACGCCCCGAATCTCAGTTCAGCGTTTTCCCTCAGCAAAAAGTTCTGCAGCGTTGCATCTAATTTGGCCTCAGATACCACGGTAGAGCGAATATTAATGACAGAATCTTCATTCCAAGGGTAGAGCCGGACTTCTACCCAAGCTGACCCCATAAACAAACCCACACCCGGTTCATCTAGTACTTCCCACGGGATTTGGCTGAACAATTCATCCATCCAACCACGCACTTTTTTGAAGCCATCTTGCTGGGCCGGTGTTTTAAATTCCATAGTGCAGAGTTCTAGAGGCGGATTAGTCTATATTCTTTTCAACAACCAGGGTTAAGCGTCCAGCCAGTACTCCTAGCGCAGCCACAGACGTTATGAGTAGAGGAGACATCATTAAACCCAACGTACCACCGATAAAGCCCACAGTAAAAGGAATCTTGAAAAACGGGCGTCCCGCCTCAGTTTTGATGACAATCTGGCGAACGTTGCCCTCTCGGAGCAGTTCCCTGACGCGGGTCGTCACCGTATTCGCATTTACGAAAAACTCTTCGATACTCGTTTTAGCACTGGCCTCTGGCTCCACCGTGGAATCGACCTCCGGTTCCGGGGCTGCCTGCTTTGGATCATTGCCGAACTCGCTCATTAACTGAGATGCTCCATGTGCACGACGTGTTGCAACTGTTGCTCAATCTAGCCTGCTTTGGCTTTGGGCCTCTAGATTTTGCTTCTCTTATTTTAATTGAGTGACAGAACCGCAGTGATGGACTTTCTATGAGCAAGGCTCCCGACTGAGCTGTCAGGAGCCTTGCGCCTCATGGATATTGAGAAAGAGTTTATTTCAATACGTCGACTCTGACGGGAGCAACGCCGCTTCCTGTCAGGCCGATGGCCTGTGCCCCTTTTCGAGACATATCAATAATCCGCCCCCTGACAAAGGGCCCCCGGTCATTGATGCGAACCACCACAGAGCGGCCATTATTAAGGTTTGTCACCCGTACGCGAGTTCCAAATCTTAGAGTCTTGTGGGCTGCAGTCAAAGCATTTTGATTATATCGCTCACCACTAGCCGTCTTACGACCATGAAAGTAACCGCCGTACCAAGAAGCCTGACCACTGAGCTGATAGCGTACAGCAGCATTTTTGTTCTTGGCGGCCTTGGCAATCTTAGGCTTCGGACGACCAGGAATATCGGTCAGTGCCTTGTCCTCTCCTAGCTGCCTGCGTAGGAGGTTGGTGATTTTGAGCGCATCTTCTGCAACATCTTTCGTGGTTTTTGGCAGAATCGTCTCTTGATTGATCGCCAGCAGTTGCTCATCCTGCACCCGGATGACGTAGGTTTTTTGCTTTTTATCCCAAATTACGCGTACAAGATCAGCGTTAGCCCCAGACTGCTGAAATTGATTGATCTTGGCAGCGACTGTAGTGGCGCGCCACATCGGATCTTTTGTCTCGTCAATAGAGGCATCACCAGCAACCTTTGTTCCTGCCGCAGCCTTTGCTTTTGAACTGTCCCCGAGAAACGTGACGACAGGGATATCTTTAACGTAAAGCGTAACCGCTGACTTACCTAATATTTCATGACTGTAGAGCTGAGTTAGAGAAGCCTCAGTGGCTTCAGCTTCAACTTCTCCGACTTTCTCTACACTCGATTCTGGAACCGTTGTCTCAGATTCAGGCTCAGATTGAGTAACCGTAGCCTCGCCTTGCTCAGGCTGTAATGCTTCGCCAGTCTGCTCACTTGCCTGACTAACTGATAGGGCGCAAACAACTGAGACAACGAGGGCCGAAGCAAGGCCAGTCAATATAGGTTTAGTTTTCATATTTCTGCAATAGAGGGCATTTCTGCAATCAAGGGCACCTTGCACTCGACACTGACAACATCAAGTGGCGAGGAACTCTGTACTCGTTACGATTTCGTGCTTCCTTAACAGAACTTAATTAACCTACCATGCCGATTTTGATTTTGGAATCCGCATATTCTCGGACAAGGATCCCTCAATCGCTGATCGAACGCAGTCTAATATTGCAGATGAATAGGCTCAAGCATGCCCAACCCATTGTCACACCAGCCTGACAACAGACAAGTACAATTACCTAAAGGATTAGTTGAGCTTATGGGAAAAACAGCTTCAATTGCTTTTTTTGATTATAAAATGGTGAGAATATACCTTTTGGCAGTGTTTCTTCAACGATGAGATGCCAATTCTGTCTTACTTTTTTGTTTGACCCATCGTCAGCTACAGCTGCTGTAGCCACAAACTGGACAAGCGCCTCCCGAGCAGCCGTTCATATGATGCAGCTCAGCGCTGCATTCTGGACACAGCATGGCTGTTAAGTTGCCGACCTCTGGTATGCTCCAGGTCGCTGCTGTCTGTAGCACTTCTACTGCGGGCAAGGAAAGGGGCACGGTTGGTGTTCCGTTTCCACTTGGACTTGCGTTCGTAGCCGTAACTGGTTCTGACTGGGCTGGACTGCTGTTGATAGAGGCTGACTCGTGAGTAATGTCGCCTGAATGGTCCGGTGTGAGCGTCGAAGCTTCGTTAGCGTCTGCCGCACTTGCCGGAGATAGTCTTGCGGGTGCCTCATGCAGAGCTTTTCCGATTAAGTCAGCAAGCCCCAGAATGCGATTCGGACCTAATCCTTCGGAATCAGCGCCACGAATGCCTCTGATCTGGCGACAAATTTCAGGGATAGGCGTCTGTTTTTCAAGCAACAAGTTAATCAGCCGTGAGATAGCTTCACACAGGGACTGCACTTCAGTTCCTGACTTACCAACCGTCACCCAAATAGAGCGCAGTTCTTGCGGGCTATAGGTGAGAAAGATTTGGACTTCCCCCCATGTGAAGGTGGAAATGTGGCGTTGGAGTGCCTGGTCATAGTCCCCTGGCGGTAGAGATGATGCAGTGCTGAGAGATGGCTCGGAAGTCGCGCCGATCGCGTTCCTCTGCTCTGAGCCATCTGAGTCGGCGGCTGTTTCTGCCGACAGAGAAACGGCTCCTGACGGCTCGTCATTGCTGGGGCGCGGGGCTTCCGATGTGTCTGCGAAAGCGTGAGGAAACTCCTGCATAAGAGCCAGGAACTGAGTGGGGAATGGCTGGCTTAGCGTGGATTGCTGGAATGGTTGCCGATCTTCTGCGGTCGGTTCAGGCGTAGCCCCCCCTGCTTCGATATCAGAAGTCTGGCTATCGGTAGAGACTGCCGACTCGCTGCTGCTGGGATCAACAACCAGAGTCTCTTCTTGTGATGTCTGAGATGAGTTCTGGGCCTCTGGAGGCGTCAAAGGCTTGATCGTATCTGAAAATGCCTGGGGAAACTGGTCAGCTAGACTCAGGAGCTTGTCAGTGTGCGCCATGATTTTTCCTTTGCGAGCCATGATTTTTCCTTGGTAGCGGTGGTGAGGAGCGACGGAAGATTAAAGATCTCTCCGCCGCCATCTCAAGCCGTCTCCTCTGATTTTTCGGCTTCACCCACCTTAATCGGTTCAGAGTCTAGGGTCCCAGATCGATAGATGGTAACACCTTTGAGTCCGGCTTTCTCTGCTAAGCGATAGATTTGTTTGATCTCTTCGACGGTTGCCTGAGCCGGGAGATTAATGGTTTTAGAAATGGAAGAGTCAATCCAGTCCTGCCATTTTGACTGGACAATGATATGCCAGCCGGGTGGAATTTCACGGGCAATCTTGAAGCTGCCAGTAACGTCTGGATGTGCTGTCGCATATTGAGTACCTGCGAGGGAACCCGTTTGCTTGACGATCTCAGCATCCGCGTCAGATAGATCCAGCTCATCAAGATAGGGGTTGAGGATTTGGACCCAGTTCTGCTCATTCTTAGAGGCGTCCACAAAGACTTGTTTCCAGAGGGTGAGGCCGAAGTCAGGTTCAAAGGCCCAGGAGCAGGCTGCTAGCTGCGCAATGCTGCCGGTGGGGGCGATGGAAAGTACGGTGGCGTTCCGGCGAGGGACTTGCGCTAGATCTTGGCGATCACTCTCCAGCACTTCGGCACCATTGTAGTGGTTGCCTTCACTATCAACCCACATTTCAAAGGGGTTGCCGGTCTTAACGTCTTTGATTTGTGACCATACACCGCAGGGACTCTTTTCTGCTGCAATGGTTTCTGAGGCCCGGTAGGCATGGTTAGCAATCCAGCTTCCCCAGTGGTCAATGGCTTCGAGATGTTCTTGAGAGTCATAGGGAATCCGGGCCAGTTTCAGATAGTCAGCCCAGCCCATTATTCCTAGGCCCAACTGACGAAAGACGTTGGTGACGTTCTCTTTCTGATCCGGGGTGGCAAACTCAGAGACGCTCAATACGTTATCAAGAAAGCGAATTGAAATTCCGACGGTTTCAGCTAAATCATCCCAATCAACGTTGATCTCGCCCTGCTCGTCACGGTGTACAAACTTAGTAAGAACCAGGGAGCCGAGGTTGCAGGCAGAATTTGGCGGCAGGAAAATTTCTCCGCAGTTATGGGCGACTAGACCATTGGCATCAAAGCAGGCCGGACCAGGGACGGTGCAGTCATAGACGGTCTCGATACCGTCGGGGGTTAGTGATGTGACGGTAACCGCGAATCGCTCTCGATTGGGTGTGCGGACGTAAGTTGCGAGAACAGTGTTCAATTTTGCCGCTTTGTCTGGATCCTGAAAGCCTATCTGTTCTGCGAATTGCTGGATATTATTTCCTGCGATGACTAGCTCGTGCTGAGCCTTACAGGCGTAGAGAGCAGTTCCTCCTTGACCGTTGGGTAGTAGACGCTCCTGTGCCTCTCGGCGCTGAGCATAAACGGTGGAAGCGATTCCCATCCTGAGAAGCATGCGCTGTACTGCTTCTAAAAGCGGTAAATCACTTTGTGCCAGACGCAGGCTCACGCCCTTTGCTTGGTTCCCCTGGACGCTTCCGTCGGCATCAAAAAGTCCCTGTAGGAATCCTTGATAGAAAGCGTAGCTGGCCTGTTCGACAGCGGTCGTTATGGTTTTGTGGCCGGGTTTAATTCCAAAGGTCTGAGCCAACCTCGCTAAGCGAACGGTCGAGACAACGCCCTTCTGTTTCTGCTGAGTGCAGGTTCCTGCCACGGCATAGGAACGGCCAAAGGAGCTTGTACAGTCAATTTGATTGAGCAGCGTAACTGCGTGATTGAGCATGGGCTGATGATGCTCGCCCCAGAATGCCAGAATGCCCTGCATTGCCCCAGAGGCATTATTTGCAAAGGTACCGTCGCCCACTAAGCTTCCTAAAAGCCAGCCTTCGTTCTGCGTTCCTGCACCTTGCCAAGGGGAAATCTGACGGTGGTTGTGGAGAAGGATGCGATCGCCTGCCTCTAGAGCGTCTGCTGTTACCCACTCTGTATATTGACGCCGTCGGGTCTGGGCTGTGACCTTCAAGACTCGGTGATTTCCGGTCAACCGTAGGTGGTAACCTTCCTGAGTCTGCAACCGAAAGACAGGTTTGTCGCCTGTGGCCCAAAAGCCTTCACGCGTAGTGCTAAACAGCTCGCCATTAACGTAAGTGCTGTGCTGGATGCCAACTAAATCTTTGACTTGGCGTGCTCCCTCTCCGGTGTGGATCCAGGTATTGGCTGTGACGCAGGGGTTTGTGCAGGTGACAAAATCTCGAATGGGGCTGCGACGTTTGGCGTTATCAATCAAAAGCAGGCCCGGATCAGCGGTGTCGTGGGCATTCTGTGCCATTGTGTGCCACAGCTTCTGGGCTTCTTCGTCTCCTTGGTCGAGCTTTTCAAAGAACTCGTCGTCGAGCTGTACTGAGATGTTGGCGTTGTGCCATCTGCGATCGCGTTTTCCTTCGGGGTTGAGGTGGGTCTCGACCCAGGCTGTACCCAACTGGTTTTGCAGAGCAGTCAATTTCGCTTGCTTTTCGGCGGCAGGCTCATCACTGAGCGTTAACTGCGCCATTTCTTCGATGATGCCTTTGACGAGATTGGCGTCGATAGTGGACTGGGTCTTCGCCTGAATGAATTCCCAGACATCTGGATGACGCCAGTTCATTGAGAATAGGAAGGCACCGCGGCGGGCTTTGTTGCCTGTGGTGATTTTCTTGGAGTTCTCGGACACCATATCTAGAACAGCGCAGGGACCAAGGGCTTTGCCATCTTGGAAGGGCGCACCCTTGGGACGAATGTAGCCTTTGTCGCCTTCTGCACCGATGTTGATGCCAACGCCGCCCCGGAATTTGGTGGTCAAAACTGAATCGGAGACTAGCTTGGTGATGTCATGGATATGATCTTCGGAGGACAAAACAAAGCAGTTGAGCATCCCGTGGGTGCCGTGGTCTGAGTTTGCCAGGATGGACCCTCCGGGCACAAACTTCATGGGTAGCAGGATGGAGAGAAATTTCTGCTCCCAGGTTTGCTGAAGCTCGGGTGTCGGTTCGGCGCTAGCCACAAATCGAGCGACACGCTGGGCGACTGCCTCCCAAGATGTTTCACCATTGATCAGATATTTCTGCAAAACGGCTCTTTGGGATTCGCTCAGTTCAGACGTTGGGGATTGTGCAAGTACCATATCTAGTGCCGAGGCGTTCAGAAGGTCAGAAAATTAACACTAAATTTAGCGCACCCTGCTTTTAATCTCAACAATAATCCCAACAAACTTTATATAAATAACAGGTTGCGCTTTTTACCCCGTAACAAAATATCCCTCTGCCCAAGCGCAGAGGGATATACGGAGTGAGGTGCTAATGCTCGCTAGCTTTAGCTCTCAGAAAACTCAGCGTCAATTACGTCATCTTCACCGGAATCGTCGCTACCGCCTTCTGGTCCTGGAGCTGCGCCACCGTCAGATGGAGGTGCTTCACCTTCTCCCTGCTGGTAGAGCTGAGTGCCGATGGCGTACAGTGCCTGCTGAAGTTCGGTGGTCAGAGACTTCATGCGCTCGGTGTCTTCAGATGCGATCGCATCTTGCAAATCAGTCACCAACGCTTCAGCCTTCTCTTTCTCCGGTCCTTCAACCTTGTCACCTAGCTCTTCCATCTGCTTTTGAGCTTGATAGACAAGCGTATCGGCCTGATTCTTGACCTCGATCTTCTCACGACGCTCCTGGTCAGCCGAGGCATTTGTCTCCGCATCCCGAACCATCTGATCAACCTCAGTGTCCGAAAGCGTCGAAGCGCCTGTAATGCTAATGGACTGCTCTTTGCCCGTGCCTTTTTCCTTCGCCGTAACGTTCAGAATACCGTTAGCATCAATATCAAAGATCACCTCAATTTGAGGGACACCTCTTGGTGCTGCCGGAATTCCATCAAGCCGGAAAGTTCCCAAGCTCTTGTTATCCGTCGCCATTTCCCGCTCTCCTTGGAGAACGTGAATCTCTACATTGGTCTGACCGTCCACAGCCGTGGAGAAGACCTCAGACTTCTTGGTGGGGATAGTCGTGTTCCGAGGAATCAGCTTCGTCATTACACCACCCAGCGTTTCAACCCCCAGAGAGAGAGGTGAAACATCTAAGAGCAGAATATCTTTGACTTCACCGGCCAGGACACCTGCCTGAATCGCAGCGCCGACGGCCACAACTTCATCCGGGTTCACCGACTGGTTTGGAGTCTTATCTAGAACACGCTTCACAGTGTCTAAGACCGCAGGAATACGGGTTGAGCCACCCACCATTACCACTTCATCAATGGCGCTCTTATCAATTTTGGCGTCGCGCACCGCATTCTCCACCGGGATGCGGCTGCGATCAATGAGATCAGAGCATAGCTCTTCAAACTTGGCTCGCGTCAGCGTCGTATCTAAGTGCTTAGGACCATCTTGAGTCGCAGTGATGAACGGCAGGTTGATGTCCGCTTGAGTGACGCTCGACAGCTCGATTTTGGCTTTCTCAGCCGCCTCTGTTAGCCGCTGGAGCGCTTGCTTATCCTTGCGCAGATCAATCCCTTCTGAGCTTTGGAACTCGCCAGCGAGGTAATCCACAATCTTCTGGTCAAAGTCATCGCCACCTAGGTGTGTGTCGCCAGATGTTGACAGCACCTCAAAGACGCCATCACCGACCTCTAGAACAGAGACGTCAAAAGTACCACCACCCAAGTCAAAAACAAGAATTGTTTCATTACTCTTCTTATCTAAGCCATAGGCCAGAGATGCTGCCGTTGGCTCGTTGATAATGCGAAGAACTTCGATACCTGCAATCTTGCCCGCGTCTTTCGTGGCCTGTCGTTGGGAGTCATTGAAATAAGCAGGAACCGTAATCACAGCTTGAGTTACGGTTTCGCCAAGGTACTTACTAGCGTCTTCCACAAGCTTGCGCAGGACATTCGCCGAGATCTCTTCAGGGGCAAACTGCTTGCCCGCTGCCGGACAGTCCAGCTTGACGCTACCGTTGACGTTGAGAATTTTGTAAGGGACTTCGGTGGTCTCATGATTGACTTCATCCTGCCGCCGCCCAATGAACCGCTTCACAGAATAAAAAGTATTCTCTGGGTTCATAACCGCCTGACGCTTGGCAATTTGACCCACAAGGCGATCGCCATTCTTTGCAAAGGCAACCACCGATGGGGTCGTGCGAAACCCCTCTGCATTAGCAATAACAGTGGGCTTCCCCCCCTCCATCACTGCCACACAAGAATTGGTTGTTCCTAAATCGATTCCAACAACTTTTGCCATGGGATGCTTACAGCTCCTTCTAAAAATATCCGCCTGTCTAAGCAGCCTTAGCCGACGCTTATAGAAAACAGCAGATTGAGAGGGCCATAACAGCATCCGCCTCAACGTGCAGGTCTCCTTCACCTATACTGCGGTGCTTTCACCCCGTTCATGAAGGGGTATTTACCGAACCTGGGTAGACGGTTTTGGCCCGTTGGGCCTCAGTTGTGACCTCCTTAAAAGCCGCAGTGGCTTGCCCCTTGGAAACTGCTAGAGAGGACATCAGGGTTGTTCAAAATGAGGTACAAAGCAGTCGGTAACGGCCATGCTGTGCTAATATCTGGGACAAATTGCCTTTAAAAACGCACGATGGGCAAAGTACTGGTCCTCAATGCATCCTATGAACCGCTAAACATCACGAGCTGGCGTCGTGCGGTAGTTCTCTTGCTTAAAGATAAGGCTGAGCAGGTCGAGCATAACGGTCGGATAATCTACGCTGATTTTCCATTGCCTACGGTAATTCGCCTGCGGCAGTACGTGCGTGTTCCTTACAAGGATATTCCCCTGACTCGACGTAATATTCTCCATCGTGATGGTCATGCTTGTCAGTACTGTGGCGATACGGGAGAAACGCTGACGCTCGATCATGTGATTCCTCGCTCTCGCGGAGGAGCAGACACCTGGGACAACATGGTCACTGCCTGTGTTTGCTGTAATGTTCGCAAGGGCAATCGAAGACCTAGCGAAGCCCGTATGAAGCTCAAAAAAACACCCCGCAAGCCCTACAGCAGCCTGTATTTTGAAGTGACGAAGCATCTGCGGAGTGGCCTGCATCAAGAGTGGCGTAAGTACGTTATTGGAGCATAGTGTTTCAAGCCTCACGCCTGATTCATTAGCCCCTGCCTTTCATCTCATGACGCCTTTTCGGGAATCCTCACTATGTAGTTTGAAATAGAGTTTGTCCTCGAGCCTGGGGCTGTGGCCTGCAGCCTTATCATCAGTCGGTGGCATCAGTGAGGATATCTATATAGAGGAACAGAGCAAAATGGGCTCAGCCCCGTTTATGATCAAAGGAGATATCTTGTAGGGGCCATCCAGACTTCGTATCTCTCAGACTTAAGCAATAGTTAGGACTTTTGGTTATGGTTTCCAGTTCTCTGAAGACAAAAGATGTGTCAGTGAGCGATCTCCCCACTGTGGACAGTGCAACGAGTAAGTCTACAGCTCAGGAGAGCTGGGCCTCAGTTTCTGGCGGACTGTTCGATGTGCAGACCGCAGCACTAGAAAAGATGCTCGAAGATCATCGAGGTGATCGCCAGCTTGTGATTTTACAAGACTTTCCTGACCCAGATGCTTTGTCTTCGGCCTGGGCCTATAAGCTGATTGCAGCACAGTATGACATTCAGTGTGACATCGTCTATGCAGGCACCTTGAGCCATCAAGAGAATATTGCGTTGGTGAAGCTCACGGGCATTCCCGTCCAGCGATGGTCCTGCCAATCTCCAAAATCTAAGGCCAGAGATTTATCTCCTTATCAAGGGTGTGTCCTGATCGACAATCAAGGGACCACGAGCCAGCTGATGCCCCGCGTGCAAGAGGCGGGGATCCCCATTGCCTTAATCATTGACCACCATAGCCTCCAGGATAATTTAGAGGCTGAAGTCATTGATGTTCGGTCCAATACCCGTGCAACAGCCACTATCTTGACGCAGTATTTACAGGCTGGTTTGTTAGCTTTTGATAGCAGCAACAGCACTCACGTCAAGTGCGCAACGGCTTTAATGCACGGGCTGCGCTCAGATACCCACGATTTGCGGCAGGCTCAAGAAGAAGATTTTCAGGCAGCGGCTTTTTTGAGCCGATTCTATGACGGTCAGACCTTAAACACGGTTCTACAGTCCGCTCGTTCTAAGCAGGTGATGGACGTGATTGAGCGCGCCCTGAAAAACCGGAGCATCATCAACAACGTGACGATTGCTGGGGTGGGATACCTGCGCTATGACGATCGGGACGCGATTCCTCAAGCGGCTGACTTTTTAGTAACGGAAGATAACGTTCATACGGCTGTCGTTTATGGCATTGTCCATGACGAAGACGAAGATCTAGAGCTGGTTGTAGGTTCTCTCCGCACCTCAAAGCTGACCCTAGATCCTGATGAATTTATTAAAGAAGCCTTCGGTCAAGATGCCCAAGGTCGCTTCTTTGGTGGCGGACGCTCTCTGGCGGGTGGCTTTGAGATTCCGATGGGCTTTCTGTCAGGTCTCAATGAGAATTCTGAGTACGCGAAGCTAAAGTGGACGGTCTACGACAAGCAGATCAAGCAAAAGCTTCTGCATCTGGTAAATCCAGAAAACAGCATGATCGATGCCAGCTAGTCAAAAGTAAGGGCGCCGCAACGGATGGCTAAAGGTTGCCGCACCATCGAGACACGTCGTTAGTTGAACAAGTACTTGTCTGATGGCAACTCTTCATCTCCTTCATGGTTTTACAGGGGCAGGCAAGACAACATTTGCCCGAAAATTAGAACACGATCTTCCTGCTGTGCGTTTTACGCTGGATGAGTGGATGGTCAGGCTCTATGGTCACAACCCACCTGAAGCGTGTTTTGTGGATTACTCCAAGCGCGTCACAGACTTGATTTGGCACGTGGCGACTCAGCTTCTGGAGGTTGAGCAGGATGTCATACTAGATTTCGGATTCTGGAGTCGTGCATCACGTGATAATGCTCGTTCGCTAGCTCAGGCTGTCAACGCCGCACCTAAGTTCTACTGCATCTCTTGTTCGGAGAAATTGATGAAAGAAAGGGTTATGAAACGTAGCAGCAAACTACCCAAAGGAGCCTTAGTGATCGACAGTAACGCCTTCGACCTATTGACCTATTCAAGGAGCGCTTTGAACCCCTTGGAGAAGATGAACCACACGTTGTTGTCACTTCTGTTGCTTAATCGCTAACGTCTCTTGAGTTCCGTGATCTAAATCGAAACAGGATTCTGCGACGCTATTTTTGACACGTGTAACTGAGATTGCGTTAACATTAGTTAATAAAGAAGCGATGATGCCCTCACATTTTTAGACCCAGGAGGATGGTAACCGGTGAATAAACGGTGGAGAAACGCAGGCTTGTATGCCCTGCTCGCGATAGTGGCTTTGGCCCTTGGTACAGCGTTCTTTGATCAGCCGAAGCAAACGAATACGACTTGGCGCTACAGCAAGCTCGTACAGGAAGTTCAAAGTGACAAAGTAGAAAAAATTTATATCAGCTCTGACCGCGCAACGGCTCAGGTCGTGACGGGTACGGTGGATGGCTCTAGAGTCAATGTCAATCTGCCCAATGACCCCACGTTCATTGATTTGCTGACCGACAATGATGTCGATATTGCTGTCTTACCCCAAGGTGACGAAAGCTTTATCTTTAAGGCGCTGAGCACTTTCTTGGTGCCCATCCTATTGTTAGTGGGTCTGTTCTTCCTGTTCCGTCGTGCTCAGAGTGGTCCCGGGAATCAGGCGATGAACTTTGGTAAGTCCAAAGCGCGAGTCCAGATGGAACCTCAAACTCAGGTGACGTTCGGTGATGTTGCCGGTATTGAGCAGGCAAAGCTAGAGCTGACTGAGGTTGTAGACTTCCTGAAGAACGCAGATCGGTTCACGGCCATTGGTGCCAAGATTCCCAAAGGTGTGTTGCTTGTTGGACCTCCTGGAACAGGTAAGACACTACTCGCTAAGGCGGTTGCGGGAGAAGCGGGTGTTCCTTTCTTCTCAATCTCTGGTTCTGAATTCGTAGAAATGTTTGTGGGCGTGGGTGCATCCCGAGTCCGTGACCTGTTTGAACAGGCAAAAACCAACGCTCCTTGTATTGTCTTTATTGATGAGATTGATGCTGTGGGTCGTCAGCGGGGCGCAGGTCTCGGGGGCGGTAACGATGAGCGTGAGCAAACGCTTAACCAGCTCTTGACCGAGATGGATGGTTTTGAGGGCAATACCGGTATTATCATCATCGCGGCGACTAACCGTCCTGACGTTCTAGATTCAGCCCTCATGCGCCCCGGTCGTTTTGACCGTCAGGTTGTTGTGGATCGGCCTGACTACAAAGGACGCGCTGAAATTCTTAACGTCCATGCCCGTGGCAAAACTTTGGCGAAGGATGTTGATCTAGAGCGTATTGCGCGTCGTACTCCTGGTTTCACGGGTGCTGATCTTTCTAACTTGCTGAATGAAGCAGCTATTTTGGCCGCCCGCCGCAGCTTAACTGAAATCTCAATGGATGAGGTAAATGACGCTATTGATCGCGTCCTTGCCGGTCCTGAGAAGAAGGATCGCGTCATGAGCGACAAGCGCAAGACTTTGGTGGCTTACCACGAAGCGGGACATGCTCTTGTGGGTGCGCTAATGCCTGACTATGACCCAGTGCAGAAAATCAGTATTATTCCTCGGGGACGTGCGGGTGGTCTAACTTGGTTCACACCCAACGAAGATGCGATGGACTCAGGTCTCTACAGCCGCAGCTATCTGCAAAATCAAATGGCGGTTGCCCTGGGTGGCCGAATTGCTGAAGAGCTAATCTTCGGTGAAGAAGAGGTAACAACGGGTGCCTCTAATGACCTACAGCAGGTGGCTCGAGTGGCGCGTCAGATGGTGATGCGATTTGGGATGAGCGATCGCCTCGGTCCTGTTGCTCTAGGACGATCTCAGGGCAACCCTTTCCTAGGCCGTGACATTTCATCTGATCGTGATTTCTCGGAAGAGACAGCAGCGACGATTGATGATGAGGTTCGCAATCTAGTAGAGCAAGCCTATCGTCGTGCCAAGGATGTCTTGGTCTCAAACCATTCGACTTTAGATGCGATCGCAAATCAGTTGATTGAGAAGGAAACTGTGGATTCAGAAGAACTCCAGGTTATTCTTAGCAACAACGATGTGAAGATGGCTGCGATCGCATAGTCTCTATCTCCATTCCATCGGTTGAGCATCATCGATTCAATGCGGCACTGGTCTCAGTGCCGCATTTTTAATGGAAATATGAGACGGCAGTATTACAGGTCTTGGGAATATCTTGACAGGGGTTTATCGCCTTCGTATTCTAAAAAAAGACTGATCGGTCTTAAATATGTCCAAGGGTCAAATTACTAAAGCTCGAATTTTGCATCAGGCTGCTGAACTGTTTAACCAGCAGGGCTATGCGGGTTCTTCTATGTCTGACGTTATGGATGTTACGGGGTTGAAGAAGGGAGGTATTTATAACCACTTCAAAACTAAAGATGAGCTATCTTTGGCTGCATTTGACTACGCGATCGCAACCCTAGCTCAGCACCATCGAGCCGTCCTTCGTCAGCACCACCACGCAGCCGATCGTCTTTTAGGAATCATGGCTGTCTTCAGCAGCTTTATCGATCATCCCCCCGTCGCAGGTGGCTGCCCCTTGATGAATACGGCTATCGAGGCCGACGACGCCCACCCAGCCCTGAAGGCCCGTGCCCAGCAAGCAATGACGAACCTGCGGAAACTGCTTTGCCATATCGTTGATACCGGCATTGCAAAGGGTGAGCTGCAGCCCGCTGTTGACTCAGACGTCTTCGCAACCATCCTAATCTCCACGATTGAGGGAGCGATTATGATCAGTAAACTCTACGATGACCCGGTGCATTTGGAACGTGCGATCGCACATCTCACCGACTACATTGACGAGTATCTACGTATATAGATGAGCGTTGATGTATATCGCTCAACTCCGTATATTTTTTTGATCAAAAACAGACCAATTGGTCTGTTTTATATAAGAGGAATAACGAATGCTGAAGTTCTACTACAATCCCCTATCTCCCAATGCCCGACGGGTTTGGTTAACCCTGCTAGAGAAGCAGATTTCCTTTGAGCCAATGGTGATTAAGATGGATGGCGATCAGTATGAACCCGATTTTCTCGCCATCAATCCCTTTCACCACATCCCTGTTGTCGTCGATGATGGCTTGCGGATCGTGGAATCCATAGCCATTATGGATTACCTGGAAGCCAAGTATCCGACACCGGCTCTCATGCCCGCTGAGGCAGGTGCAATCGCAACCGTCCGCATGGCTCAACTGGTGACGGCCAACGAGTTTTTCCCCAAGGTTATTCCCCTGATCTGTGAAAACAAAGACTCCCCTAAATGGCAGCAGGCCCAGCAGGAGCTTCCGCTTGCCTTCATGTCCGACCTCTTGGGAGACTCCACCTACATTGGGGGAAACATGTTCAGCTTGGGAGATATTGTGGCCGGTATTGCCATTCAGCTCACGGTTGCACTAGGAGTGCCATTGGAGTCTTATCCCAACCTGGAGCAGTGGCAGCAACGGTTGATGGATCGCGTCCCTTGGCAGTCAACTCAGATCAGTGAGCCAGACCTAGAGAACTTTAGACGTCGGGTGAAGGTGATGGTGAGACTACGGCAGCGAGCAATGCGTCAATCATAGCCACATTACTCTTCAGTCTGGGGTGTTTCTATCTGCTGAAGCAGAGCCTGGGCAGCTTGGAAATCTGGCGCGAGGGCTAGAGCGCTCTGAACATGCTGACGAGCACGCTCTAGATCGTCTTGACGCTTATAGATAATCGCTAAGTTGTAGTGGGCAAGGGCATGGGTTGAGGCAGGTGTTTCAGGCTGGTCTGGGAAGCTCAACACCTTCTGAAAAGCTTGATCTGCTTCGTCATACTGCATTAACTCAATGAATGCCAGCCCTAAATTTATATACGGCGTATCGTAATTGGGATCGAGCGAGAGAGCTTTTTGATAGGATGCGATCGCAGCTCCAATTTCTTCCTGTAGGTGCAAACTAAAGCCCAGTTCGTAGAAAGCTTCAGCAGAGTTGGGTTGTTGTTCCACGACTTTTCGCCACAGTTCTTCCGCCTCAGCATACCTTCCCGCTTGAAAGGCAGAGCGAGCCTTGTGAATCGTCTGGTTCAGAGTAGTCGAGGTCTGCGCCAGAATGGGTCGCTCCATAAAGTAGCTGCCTCCCAAGCAGCAGCATGAAACGACAGAAATAGTGATGAGCAATGGCTGCAACCAATAGCCTCCCAATCTTGAACAGAACAGAATGGTAGATATCGTTGAGACATCTAGCTCCTTAGAAACTATCCTATCGATTAGAGTTAGCTTTGTAGATGCTTGCCGCATCCGCATAAAGGCCGCGAAGCTGGTGCCGTATTTTGCAAGCTCCAGAAACCCTTAAATTTGGATGACTTCAAGGAAGCCTCCTCCTCAATAGCTCTTAAAGCCGCAAGACTCAGGAAGCGGGTGCAGAAGCACTCAGATATGTCCTAGGCACATTGTCTTTCTGGAGACTCTACTGCTTGGCTTAAATGATTCAAAATCGCCATCACCTGAGAGCGACGATCATCTGGAATAGACTGAGCCAGAGCCTTCAACGCCTCAATATGAGCTTCCATATAAGGGATCGAGTCAGGGATGCCCTCTGCAGATTCTGCCGAAGCGACGGCTCGCATGCGCTCGCTATTTTTGGCCTGAGAGAACTGCGCTTCTACGGGATGAGTCTTTCTTTTACCTTGAGGCTGCTTTAAGGCTTGGGCTTTTCCCAATTTATTCCAAAAGACATCGGGCGTTTGCAGAGCGACATGCCCCCAATCTGTAACCCAAGCATCAGCGAACCGATAGACAGCTTGGTCTTGAGGAGAAAAGCGCAGCTCTCCTGCAATTAGCTCGTTGCTTTGTAGGTCAATTAGTAAGTTCTGAATGTCTTTAATATCAACCTCAGGTATCTGCTCACAGATTTCTTCATCAATAAACCTGAGGTTTTGTGATAAGCCATCTTCTAATAAACTCAGAATCTGGAATTTTCTTAAAACAGATAGTCCCTCACTGCTTACCTGTGGCTCACAGTAACCTCTCCTGAATGAGAGAAGCCCCCTATTCTTTAAACTATCGAGATCCAAGCGACTACCTGAGATCAGCCCATAGGCATAATTTTTTGGCACGCCCTTACGATTTTTGATCGTGACGATCTCAGGGCTTTTGTTAACCCCAATAATGCCTTGAAGAATCTCGACCTGAACCTTTGTAAGCATGGATTTCCCACCAACGATCGGATGTGATAGAGATGTCTGCTTCGATACTTCTAGCAGATTCGTACTTAAGATCTGTATGTACGATGCACAAACGCCATTTTTCTCTCAGCACAGAAAATTAATTTACTTTTTATGCTCTCAAATACTGCCATCACTGATAGCTCTACTGTGGAACAATACCTCACTTAATACCTAATTTTGTGTCCTGGAATACTTAAGGTTTAAACCTATCTATTAGTAGTAACGAAATGTTAAATGAAGAATGTGGATTTTCCGTGAAGAGTGGGTTTAGAAAGCATCCTGATTGGCCGGTGAAGTCAAATGTAGAACAGGCCTAGAGCAACACCAAAGGTACAGACAGTGAATCGTGCGAGCTGAGTGATCTAAAAGCATGTCTTTTGCAACTGCTGGGGTCGCAGATCGCGCTATGGTGACGATTGAATTAGTCTGTTGAACTTATTAGGTGTGCACCATGCCGCTGCGGATGCCTCGTTTACGGTGGTTGAGTACCAGTCTTAGGTCATCAGCATCATCCTCTAGATTATCTTTGCCGCTGATGGGTTGTGGAACCTGGGCTTGGGGCAATCGACTGCTGTGGGGATACACCGAGGAAATGGATGAACAGCTCCAGGCCGTATTCAAGGAGTGTGTCAGTCGGGGGGTGACGCTCTTCGATACCGGAGATTCCTACGGTACGGGGCGGCTAAATGGTCGCAGTGAGCAGTTGTTAGGGCGCTTCGCTCAAGCCTATAAAGGCCCCAATCGAGATCAGGTCTGTATTGCAACAAAGCTTGCTGCTTATCCCTGGCGTTTGAGTCGCCGTTCGATGGTGGCTGCAGGCAACGCCTCAGCCAGACGTTTAGGTCGGCCAGTTGATTTGGTGCAAATGCACTGGTCTCCCGCTAACTATGCGCCTTGGCAAGAAGGCCCTCTGTTGGATGGCTTAGCGGATCTTTATGAGCAGGGTTTTGTCAAGGGAGTGGGTCTTTCAAACTATGGTCCTGAGAGCCTTAAGCGGGTTCAGCGTAAATTTGCGGAGCGAGGGGTTCCCATTGCGACGATGCAGGTTCAGTATTCTCTGCTGTCAACCTATCCCGTGACGACCTTGGCTGTGAAAGAGGTCTGCGATGAGTTTGGGATTCAGCTCATCGCCTATAGTCCCTTGGCCCTGGGTATTTTAACCGGAAAATATTCAGAGCAGGGACCGTTCCCAAAAGGATTGCGAGGGCAGCTTTTTCGGCAGCTTGTGCCAGGTGCGAAGCCCCTGCTGCAGACCCTGCGAGCCGTTGCCAGTGCGAAGAAGAAAACGATGGCCCAAGTGGCGCTTAACTGGTGTATTGCGAAGGGCACTATTCCTATCCCTGGTGCTAAGACCCTGGAGCAGGCGCAGCAGAATATAGGAGCTTTGGGCTGGCGTCTAGAGGCAGATGCGATCGCAGAACTGGATCAGGCCGCCGCTTCAGTGGATAAAGCAATGGTTCAAAATATCTTTCAAACACGGTAGGCTGGGCTTCACCGATACCCAGGTAGGATTAAGGCTGTAATGACTGGCCTACCCGATATGACGACTGTTTTAATCTGCGCCCTAATTTTATCGCTCTGGTCTCTACCGCTAAACTACATGCCCACGATTGCCCGATTCGCGGTTGGCGGCGTGGAATGGGGACTGAGTAATCGAGAAACGATGCCAGACATTCCACCTTGGGCTGAACGAGCAGAACGGGCTCGGAAGAATCACTTTGAAAATTTACCCATGATTCTCGTTGTTTTGCTGATTGTGCAGATTACAGAGCAGGCCAACCCCATCATCAATGGAGCTGCCGTCGGTATTGTTGCCTTGAGAATTCTGCATGGGTTCGCTTACGTTCTGGGAGTGCCGCTGTTGCGATCGCTAGCGTTTGTTGGTTCTCTGCTGTCTCTGTTTGTGATCCTGTGGCAGCTTTTCAATTGAATGAAGGTAGGAGCTAACGCGTAAAAAGGCTGTTGGATATCAACCCAACAGCCTCTTTGTTGTTCACTTTGAAGAACAGAAAGCGTTAGTAGTAAAGTGCGATGGAATGCGAGAGGAGTCGGAATGCGAAGACAGAAACGGCGGTCAAGAGATAGGCGCTGACTAGAACAAAACAAATGCCTGCGAACCACATTTGTAGGTTCTTAAACTCAATATTTCTATTCATGGTGCATAACCGAGATGAGCCAACGGTGCCATCTTATGGGCCTGGAGGGCCCAAATACGCAATTTTTAGAGTCTGTAAGATGACGTGACTTTAGTTCGCAAGTTTGCCACGTCTCTTAACAAATCAGCGTTAAGCTTTATCTAAATCTGCGGTCCCTCATGCTAGAAGACACAACACTGTTCGCTTTGTAAGCAGATATTAATATTCGCTGACAGAAAAGAGTTAAAAGGGTTCTAAGGCTTGCTGATAGCTGGTGGCACGCTGTATGGCAGCTAATGCGCGATTGTAATCTAGAATTGCCCCCACTAAGTTCCCCCTAGCCTGCGTTAAATCTGATTCTGCAGTGGTGATTTCGAGTTGAGTGCCAATACCTGCCTGGAATCGGAGGCGCGCCAAACGCAAGCCTTCTTCGGCTTGATTAACAGTATTGGATGCGGTTGAAATATTTTTGAAGTTTGACTGCAGGCTGCTGTAAGCCTGCTCGACCTCAAAACGCAAGATGTTCTTGGTATCTGAAAATTGCGTCTCAGCAATGGCAATATTTTCGTCTTCCTGAGTCGCTTGGGCTCTAGCAGAGCCACCGTCAAAGAAATTCCAAGTGACCTGTGCTCCCAACGAGTAGCCAAAGGTCCCCGACAGATCGTCCTCCAGTTGCTCTGTCGCATCCAAATTTGCGAAAGCCTGGACCTGAGGTCGAATGGTTGCTAGAGCAACTTTTCGCTGCTGTTTGGCAACCTCTCGCTCCTGTAGTAGTTGAGCGAGTTCGGGGCGGTTTTGGAGCGCTAGTTTAATACTCTTAGGTAAATTTAATGACCACTGGCCAGCCGCTTCAACCGGATCAGCAGCGGCGAGAGTTGCAACCTCTGAAACATTAAGTCGCTGCGCCAACTGACGCTGGGCGATGCGCTGAGTTGTTTCACCCTGAGTCAAGTCCTGTTGGGCATCGGCTAAGGTGACTCCGGCTTGCAAAACATCAAACAAGGTTCCCAGTCCTGCTCTTTGTAGAGCTTGGGAATCTTCGAGGCTCTTCGTTGCGTTGTTTACTGAGGCGCGAGCAACGTCTGTTAAGGCCGATGCGTCCTGAAGATTATAGTAGTCATTTGCAACATCAAGGCGAAGCTGTTCTAGCTCAACCCGCACGGCTAGCTCTGATATGCGCAACTGGGCGCGGGCGGTTCGGATAATCGCACGACGGCCACCTGATGTGAAGACATCGTATGTCAGTCCTAAGGTGCCGTTTAGACTGTTGGTTATTAAATTGCTCGCAAGTCCTTGACCTGAACTGGCAAAGGATGTGAGGGGGCTTAGGGCTGCAACACTAAGCGGGGCAGGTGGCGTCGCAGCGGTGTCAGCACTGATCTGCAGAGCCGCCAATTGTTGATCAAACGTAATTTGCTGCTGCTGATCAGGTCCCTGCTGGAGACGAGCCTGTAAATCAGCAATATCCAGCGAGAGAGCTTGTAGACTCAACGCTTGCTGCTCTGCGAATAGTCCCAAGGTTCTGAAAATGACTTCATTCTGGGCGACAATATCAACACCGATGGGCCTTGGGGTGAGGGCAAACACAGACGAATCTGTCCGAGAAACATCACCCTGAGCAAAGACGGTGGGCAAGTTCGCTGCTTTGGCTAGCTTTAAAGCCTCTTGGCTCTGCTGCAGTTGAAGTTCAGCAACACGCAAGTCCAGGTTGTTTCGCTGTGCGAGTTCCTGTGCCTGCTCTAATGTGATCGGCTGATTTAAATCAATCTCAACACTATCCGCTTTCGATGGGAGCTGCAGCTGGTCTGGGGTTGGATTGATTCTCAGTAATGGGTTCGCGGTTTCAATTGGCGCGTCGGTTGCATCGGTTGATGGCTGAGGATTGAGGAATGAATCATTGGGTTGTTTTTCCTCTGGTTGGACGGGAGGCGGATTGCGTGATGGGTCCGCGTCAGGGGGCTGCTCTGGACTGAGGAATAGATCCGGCGCCTCCTCTGCAGATGGCTGACTTCGGATTTGCCCACCATTGGAGGCTACTAGAACCAGTCCTAAACCTGTCGCAATGAGGCTGCGGCGCTTCAGTAGCATTAAAGTCCTGTATGAATTACTCAAAACATTTAGAAATTAGCGGTAGCCTAACTCAGATAATAAGAGGCATTGACTAACACTACCTAAAAATTTTACGACGCAGTGTATAGAATCCTCATTTAGGATGCAGAAAGAGGGTAGAGTCTGTCAAATTTCTCTTGAAAAATGGATTTGCGAACGATTTCCATACTTGCTTATAGGGTCAGAGGCTCATGACTAGAAAATTACCTCGGGTCTCGTTAGACCGTGATCGATGGACAGCGATAGGCCATCATGCTTTGTCAGTTCCGTTCTGGAAGGGCTTTGCTCGGGTGCTCGTACTCTGTCTTGGCATGATCTTGGCTGGGGATATTCTCTGCCATCTAATTGCGGAATCTCTGTGGTTCTCAGCGCTGGGCTATGAGCAAGTTTTCGCAAGTCAAATTACGATTCGGGTCGGACTATGGATTTTTTCTCTGGGAGCGACCGCTAGCCTTCTGGTCTTCAATTTGCGACAGGCTCGGCAACGGCAGTACCGCGAACCTGTGATGTTATCGGCCGAGCGGACAACTCTGCCGGCTCTGGTCCGGTACCTGGTTGTGGTTATTGGCTTGAGTGTGCTGATGGCCTGCGTTTTAATGCAGACTGGACAAACTGCGTTCCAATTTTGGCAGTCGTCTGCCGCTGCCCCGCCTCAGGTGCTGCTGCAGCTTTCCGTTAGTTCTCTTGTGGCTTTACTGAGGACAGCAGTACTGTGGCAGTGGGTATGCATAGGAGGCTTCACCGGATTGCTCATTGCCAATCCGAGTTTGCTCTTCGCTGCCATCAGCGTTGGCTTAAGTCTGGGGATGGGATTGATTTTTTCTAGCCACTGGACCCAGGTGTTGGCGGCTTTCCAGGCTACAAGTTTCAATCAAGTCGATCCGATTTTTGGCCGAGATATTGCTTTCTATATTTTCGCTTTGCCTGTCTTTGAACTCTTACGGTTCTGGGCAACGGCCACTTTGCTGACGAGTTTGCTGGGGGTGCTGCTGATCTATCTGCTCTCTGGGAATAGCCTCAGTCAAGGCGGAATGCCAGGGATTTCACCGCCGCAGCAGCGACATCTATATGGGTTATCGGCGGGACTAATGTTTACTCTGGCGGCGGGACTGTGGCTCGATCGATTCCAGCTTCTCTATTCGACTCAGGGCGTATTGTTCGGAGCCGGTTTCACTGATTCTCATGTTGATTTACCCGCGAGAACACTGCTGAGCTGGGGGGGAGTTGCGATCGCACTTTTTCTAACCTGGCGCACCTGCTTCTGGACCAAATCGCGTCCCCGCTACAGTCTGTTAATTATGCTGGGCTGCTACATGGGTAGCGTCCTGCTCGGTGCCGTTATCCTGCCTCAGATCGTCCAGTCCGTCATTGTGCAGCCCAATGAGCTACGGCGAGAGCAGCCCTACATTGAACGAAGCATTGCCCTGACCCGCGAAGCCTTTGATCTCGGCAGCGTAGAGACAAAAACGTTCAACCCCACCGCCAAGCTCACCCCAGAACGCCTGAAAGCGAATGACATCACCATCCGCAACATTCGGCTGTGGGATACGCGGCCCTTACTAGAAGCCAACCGCCAACTGCAGCGCATTCGTCTGTACTACGAATTTCCCGATGCCGATATTGATCGCTACACCCTCAAGGCAGAATCTAATTCGACCACAGCGACGGAAAAACGTCAGGTTCTTGTTTCAGCCCGCGAGTTAGACTACAGTGCCGTACCGCAGAAAGCCCAAACCTGGGTCAACCGACACCTCATCTATACCCACGGCTATGGCTTCACCATGAGCCCGGTCAACATTGCAGAATCTAGCGGCTTGCCCACCTACTTTGTTAAAGATATTGGCACCGAAGCCGACGCTGGAACGCTGCAGACCGCTACCAACGAAATTCGCGCAAGTATCCCAACCGATCGGCCCCGCATCTACTACGGTGAGCTGACCCGTAACTATGTGATGACCGGCACCCGCGAAAAGAACAAAGAGCTGGACTATCCTAGCGGCAACGATAACGTCTACAACACGTACGACGGTTCCGGCGGCATCGTCATGAGCTCCTACTGGCGGCGGGGCATCTTCGCGGCCTACCTAAGAGATTGGCGCATGTTGTTTAGCCGCAACTTCACAACAGAAACCCGCGTTCTATTTCGCCGCCAACTTGAATCTCGAGTCCAAACCATTGCGCCTTTCTTACAGCTTGATCGAGAGCCGTACTTGGTGGCAGCCAACGGAATGCCGCCCAGCGATACCGTCCAACAGCCCGGCACGCTGTACTGGATGATTGATGCCTATACAACAAGCCATCTTTTCCCCTATTCCGATCCGGGAGAAGAGTCGTTCAACTACATTCGCAACTCTGTGAAGGTGGTTGTGGATGCCTATAACGGCAACGTAACGCTCTACAGCATTGATGAGACCGATCCCATTCTGCGGACTTGGCAACAGGTTTTTCCGGGACTATTTCAGCCCTTCAGCACCATGCCGCCGGCTTTGCGCAGCCATATTCGCTATCCCGTTGATTTATTTCGGGCTCAGTCTCACAGCCTACTGACCTATCACATGACTGACCCACAGGTTTTTTACAACCGCGAAGATCAGTGGCGAATTCCCAATGAGATCTACGGCGAAAAGTCACAGCAGGTACAGCCCTACTACTTGACGATGAAGCTACCTGAGGCTGAGAGCGAAGAATTTATTCTGCTGTCGCCTTTTACGCCGGTCGGACGCAACAATCTGATTGCCTGGATGGCGGCTCGCTCAGATGGAGACAGTTACGGTCGGCGGCTGCTCTATCAGTTTCCGAAGCGAGAGCTGGTGTTTGGTCCTGAGCAGATTGAGGCGCTCATTAACCAAGATCCGATTATTTCACAGCAGATTTCACTCTGGGATACTCAAGGATCGGGGGTCATCCAGGGAAATCTGCTGATTGTGCCCATTGATAACTCACTACTGTACGTGGAGCCGCTGTATTTAGAAGCCGAAGAAACCAGCGTCCCCATTTTGGCCCGGGTAATTGTGGTGTATGAGAACCAAATTGTGATGGCCAAGACACTAGATCAGGCCCTCAACGGCATCTTTAGCCCCTCAGATCAAAGTGCTGATGCGATCGTGCGTCCGGTGGAAGACCTTTTGCCCCTCAGGAATGATTCTGAGTAAGGGACAGATGTGAGTGGTTCCAAGAGGCGGGAGTTCTATTCACTAGCTTCAATCTCGACACCCATGCAGAATACTGAGACTTATGGCTGCAAGGACGGTGCTGGTGATTGACCTGGACAGCCAATCCTGACTTCATTTGTTTTGGGGTAGAGCTGTAGCAACGAGAGAAACCCAGCGCGATTAAAGCTTCTCGGATCACTTCGATTACCTGCCCGGTCCACGGCCCGATGGGTGGTGATTCGATCTTCGGGTACGCCAGTCTTTGAGACCAGCCAAGCGAGGGAGTAATACTGAGGACTGGTGTAGCCACTATGGCCAGATCGGCCACTGCGGCGACCGTCTGGAGGGCTGACAAAAGAAATGTGGTAGGCAAAATTATTGACAGAGGCCGACAGGGATGGATTCGTGCTGACGGTTTCGTCGCCTTTGGAACTAGCAAAGACGGAGGTTCCAGCCCCAAAGGCCCGTTTATCCGGCGGCACAAGGTAGTAAATTGTGCCGTCGCGCATAATCAGCGCATGGTAGCTAGCCTGCTGAGAGTTCTTGGGATGATTCGTTTGAAACAACCTCAGGGTTGCAGGACCAGAGATCACGGTTTCATGCAGCACGATAATGGGCTCTCGGTAGGCCGGTTGCCCCTGATAGTCCAATAGATACCGCTCACCAAAATTTGTGGGATGGGCCAGCGCAATTCTTTCTACAGGATGATGCTGGGCAACATAGTCCAGTGTTGCTTGAGGGGCATTGGTGCGAGTGGCTTCTGCTGACAGCGATGGCGGGGCTGGCTGTTGACGAAAACGGTCCAGCGTTAGCGTTCCTGGAATGAATTGTGTCTCTAAGTTCGGCTCTGGAGGGGCTTGCTTGGGGCGGGTTAGGCATCCCCGAACAGGAATCCCTGGCGCTTGCGCAACCAGATTTGCCGTCGGTGAAGCTGGACGGCGAATTGCCTGATGAGCTTGAATCGATAGATTAGTCGTCAGCAAGGCCACCGTTGATAAGCCGGAAAGAAATAAAAATAATTTTGGTTGCATAGTCCCCGTTTAGCAAATGTCCCAAAAATCTCATCTATTGAGACCTGAATCTCGCAATGAAGTTCCAATTTTGCTGCAAGGCTGCATGTGATGATTTATGCCTGCTGCGTGTCCAATTCTTGCACGACTTGTTTGTCGTACTCGATCTTGCCGAAATCAAGCTTGATGATCCGATCTGCTAGATGAAAATAGTGATCGTCATGACTAATGGCGATTATGGTTTTGCCCCTGGCTTTTAGGTCCGCCAAAAATTCAGTGTAAAAAATCTCTTTGAAAACCGGATCCTGATCGGCGGCCCATTCATCAAACAGATAGATGGGGCGATCTTCCAGGAGGGTTGCTAGCAGTGCCATTCGCTTTCGTTGTCCTTGAGAGAGAGCGGTGGTTGATAATCGACCTTGCTCAACCGTTACTTTATGATCAAGCTGAAGTTCTCTCAGATATTTCAGGGCCTTAGCATCAAGCTCATCTCCTGCTATCCCTAGCAGGCGGTCGAACAGGTAGAAATCAGCAAAAATCACGGAGAAGTGTTGCCGGTACCACTCGCGGTTCTGGCGATCAATCAACTGGCCATCTAATGCGATCTGGCCCTGCACGGGCGTGTACAGTCCGGTCATCAGCTTGAGTAAAGTGGACTTGCCGCTGCCGTTGCCGCCAACGACAAACACGAGTTCTCCAGGCTGAAGGGTGACATCAATCGGCCCTAGGGTAAACTCTGAATCTTTCTCTCCTGGATAGGTGCAGGTCACTCCCTTTAGGTTTAAGCTCTGCCATGATTCTGTAGCTGCAGCCGGGGATGACTCCAGCTCCTCTAGGTCTCTGAGCGAGAGTCCTAAGGTTTCGATGTTGCCAAGGGAAACGCTGGCTTTGCTCAGAAAGGGGAGCTTGGCAACGACGCTCTCCATTGGACCCAGCAGATAGGTAAACGTCAGGACATAGCCCAGTCGCATCTGGGGATTGATCGCCATTAAGTGGGGCAAGACAAACAGGATCAGGCCCAGGGCGAAAAAATAAATGAGCTTGCCCCAGCCATCTAGGGTTGCAAATAGACTGAACCCCCAGCTACTGGAGCGCCGAAACTGGCTGGCCGTCACATCTAAATCTTGACCGAGAAAGTCCTGGCGCTGCCGGTGATGTAGCTTGAGCTCTTTGACGCCCTCAATCACGGTGCGAAAATGCTGGAAGAGCTGGTCTTGCTGTTCACGCGCCTGCATGAGATAGACTCGGCCTCGACTCAGTAAAATTTTGCAGCTAATCCCTGCAATTAATGAGAGCAGCAGTACCATCAGCATGATCTGCCATGACAACCAAGAAATATAGACCATACAGCCAATAACGACGGCGAAGTTAATGCAGAGCACCGGAATGGCGGATACCGCCGTCGAGAGCGTCTGAATATCTTCTGTCAGAATCGCTAGCAGACGTGGCGATCCGATGCGCTCTAGATGATTAAGTTGGGTAGCTAAGATCTGGCGACTCAGGCGAGACTGCAGGGCAAAAACTGCATCTTGGGATAACTTAACGAGCACCACTCGGGAAACAATGCTGGTGGTTAGTGCGACCAGGGCAAAACCGGCAAAGCTCCAGGCCAGAACCGTTGATTGTCCCCCTTCTGCTAACGTTCGACTGACTAAGGCGATGACCGCTGCACTACAACCACCGCTGAGAAAGCCGGTTGTAAGTGCGATCGCAACTATACGCCAGGACGAACGAAGCAAGAAAGAGATAAGAGCCATGGGTTAGCCGAGAGCAATAGCTGCTATTCAACCACATCGTCTGAGGCGTTGGAGCCGCATGTTTTGTTGCTGTATAGATGATTAAGTTGATCCAAGGCTTGGCAATATCTCCTGTACACTACTAAAGTCTTTGGCGCTGATGTCTGAGTCTCCTGCTCTATTTGAGACTTCAAAGTCTCACTAATTTTCAAGACTTGATGGCCCTCAATCAATTAAATAATGGATATTCTCGAACTCATAAAACAGCGGCAAGAAGAGAACTTTAACCTACATAAAAACTATCTGAATAACCAGATGGTTAATGTTTTGCAAACCATTGGCTTTGACCGTAAATATGAGAGAGCCGTAGGCCCTTACCTCTTTGATCACAAGGGCGATCGCTATCTAGACTTGCTCAGCGGCTTCGGTGTTTTTGCGCTCGGACGAAATCATCCTCGGGTGGTCAAGGTGTTACGGGACGTGATGCAGGCCGAGATCCCCAATCTGGTGCAGCTTGACGTTTCCATCCTGTCGGGACTTTTAGCAGAGCAGCTACAGAAGATTACACCAGCGGGACTAGACCGCATCTTTTTTGCTAACTCTGGTACGGAGACGGTTGAAGCTGCACTCAAATTCAGTCGGTGTGCCACGGGGCGCAGCAAAATTGTCTACTGCAAAGGGGGATATCACGGTCTGACGCTGGGGGCTTTGTCAGCGACGGGCGATGATTATTATCGTCAAGACTTTGGCAAAATGCTTCCTGACTTTATTGAGGTGCCCTTTGGTGATTTAGTGGCTCTGGAAAAAGCATTGAGTTGTAAAGATGTTGCTGGCTTTATCACTGAACCGATTCAAGGCCACGGCGTCTGGATTCCGGAGGCAAACTACCTCCCTGACGCGGCGGCGCTTTGTCGTCGGTACGGCACGTTGCTGATTGCCGATGAAGTCCAAACGGGGCTGGGGCGGACCGGCAAGATGTGGGCGGTGGATCATTGGGGGGTTGAACCTGACATTCTTTGTATGGCTAAGGCGCTGTCTGCAGGTTTCGTCCCTGTGGGTGCGGTGGCCTGCCGTCAGTGGATTTTCAATAAGGTCTTCAACCGTATGGATCGCGCCGTGGTTCATGGCAATACCTTTGGTAAGAACAACTTGGCGATGGCCGCTGGGCTGGTGACTTTAGAGGTACTGGAAGAAGAAAATCTGGTTGAGAATGCTGCGACCGTGGGCAATCAGATTCTCTCTGATCTAACGCAGTTGGTGGGCCAATATGAGTATCTGAAAGAAGTGCGGGGCAAAGGAATGATGATTGCCCTTGAGTTTGCACGGCCTCGCAGCTTTTCTCTGAAGGTGCCCTGGGACATGATGGAGGCTGCTAACAAAGGGCTGTTCTCACAAATGATCACGGTTCCGTTGCTCCAGCGCCACCGGATTCTCTCGCAGGTGGCGGGTCACGGGATGAATATTGTCAAATTTATCCCACCCTTGACTTTGAATCAGTGCGATCGCAACTGGATCAAAGAAGCGGTCACCGACGTTGTCGCTGACGCCCACCGCGTACCGGGTGCCGCCTGGGAATTTGGAAAGTCCCTAGCAACTAAGGCCGTATCGATGAAAACGACGGCTCGTTAGCTGCCCTTATCTCGGCACAGTTCCCTCAAGCGAGCGTCTTCCTGACTATGACCAGCCTTTTTCATCCCCTGTGCGGGAGTAATCTGAACACGCTTTCGCAGCTCCTGACTCAGAATGGCCCCATTGCGCCCAAGTACCTGCCTCACGCTGCCTTTGCGCTGGGGTTTACGCTCCTGCGCTGGCCGATCACCACTACAGAACGACTGGTCTCAGCGATCAACCCTCGCCCTCCGATAGAGTCGCCAATATTTATTGTGGGATACTGGCGCTCGGGCACCACCCATCTGCACAATCTGATGAGCCAAGACCCGACTTTTGGCTATATTTCTCCGCTGGCAACGGGTCTGCCCTGGGACATCTTGGGGATTGTGCGCGCCTTTGAACCACTGCTGGAAAAGGCACTGCCGGAAGATCGCTACGTTGATAATGTGGCTGTCACGCCAAACTCTCCGCAAGAAGACTCGATTGCGCTGGCGAGTATGCTGCCGCTGTCTTACTATCACAGTCTCTATTTCCCGAGGCGGTTTGAATATCACTTTCGGCGGGGCGTTTACTTCGAAGGTTGCAGCGAACAGGAGATTGAGCTTTGGAAACAGCGCCACGTTCAGTTCCTAAGCAAGGTCTCAGTCCATCAGGGCGGAAAGCGCATCCTGATGAAGAATCCGGTCTATGTGGGGCATATTGCTAAACTGCGCGAAATTTGGCCTCAGGCGAAATTTGTCCACATCTATCGCAACCCCTATACGGTCTTTCAATCGACGCGGCACTTTTTTACCAAGCTCCTGCCTGAGCTGACTCTGCAAACCCACGATGAGCTGCCCATCGATCAGCTTATTCTAGAAAGCTATCCCCGGCTAATGGGTGCTTTAGAGGCTGATAGTGAGCAACTCCCCCACGATAGTTTTGTCGAGATTCGGTTTGAAGATCTTGAGTGTGACCCGATGGGGCAGCTTGCAAAAATATATAACACCCTCAATCTGCCTGATTATGAACAGGCTCAGCCGCACTTTAAGGACTATTTGCAAAAATTAGGTGCCTATCAAAAAAATAGCTACTCTCCGAATGTAGAAGATCGCGCAAAAGTGGATCGACTCTGGCAGCTCTTTATTCAAAAATGGAATTATGCCTAATAGCTTGATGCGTTGATGTCAGGGCATCGGTGCATCTCAAAGGACGATGGCAGCGGTGTCTTTTCTTCTCTCTCATCTAAGAATCAGTTGACATCAATTGAGCTTTTTCAATCTTTTTTAGTCTACTAATTTCTACTAATTATCCCCTTATTCTCATCAAGTTCTTGATAGTTCTTGCCTATGCTGAATGAATAGATTCTGTAGAGGGTTGTGGACAAAATTTCGGAAACGGCGTATCTCGTGGCTCTGCATCGAGCGTTGGAATCTGAGCGTTCAGATGCTTTATTCCATGATCCTTTCGCACGACTCTTGTTAGGGAATCGGGGGCAGCAGCTCACCTATATTCTCGGAGATCAGGAACGGAATAGAGATGCGATCGCAATTCGCACGCGAGTTATGGACGATCTGATTCTGAAGCTTGTCGGGACGGGTGAAGTCAATCTTGTCTTAAATTTGGGAGCAGGCTTAGATACCCGGCCTTACCGCCTACCTTTACCCCCATCATTGAATTGGGTAGAGGTCGATCTTCCGGACTTGATGGCTGAGAAAGAACGAAAATTACAGCTTCATCGACCGCAGTGCCGCTTACAGAGAGTCAGCTTAGACTTAGTGAATACCCGTTTTAGGCAGGAGTTGCTTGACCAAGTGAACGCGACAGCCAAGCAAACACTGGTCATCACAGAGGGACTGTTGGGGTATCTCTCTGAGGCACAAGTCACGCAGCTTGCAGAGGATCTGCAGCGTCAGTGCAATCTTCGCTGGTGGCTATTCGAATTATTACCCCCTCTCTTTCTGCAGCAGTGGCAGCAATCAAACGAGGGCAAGATTTACCGCGATTACTTTAATCAGGGGCGTCCCGCCTTCAAATTTGCTCCAGAACAGGGGACGAAGTTTTTCCAAGCCTTAGGCTGGGAAGTCTCTGAGCTGCGATCTTTATGGACTGCGGCTCGTCAATTCCAGCGCCTGCATGGGCAACTCAAAGTTTTAGCGCCTTGTTTGCGCTGGTTTGCCCCCCAATCCTGGCAAGCCATGACGGAGGGCAGTAGCATTGTGATGCTTGAGCATGCTACTAGCCACGGAACTTTGGACCCTAATCCTGCTGCTCCAGGGGCTTTAATGGCAGCAGTGTGACGCCTGGGAGACTCGTGTGATCAGGGTGTTACCCATAGAAAATAATATCCGCGTCGCTAAACCATTTGCGGAGGACTTCGGGCATCAGTAGTATATTGTGGAGCGTAGCCTCTGTAATCGTCTGCGAACCTCTGGGTATGATGGCTCTATTTCTGTGACGAATAAATTGGACTCAGGCAGTGACTTGACTGTGCAACGACCGCCGCATTCCCGTTGAAAAACAATACGACTGATTCCACCTGTGCCAAAACTTGTCAGACGCGCTTCTAATGTCTCCAGAAACTCTTCTCCTACGCGGACAAAAACTCGGCGTCCCAAACGGTCTCGAAGCCTTATTAGATTGAAGCCATCCCACTGGATTGCGCTATTTGTCACTGCACTGTGCGCGATCTTTAGCGGTTGGCTCGTCACCCAAGCAGGGATCGACTGGCATTCACCCCAGCAATGGATACAGTATCTGCATGGACTGGGCTGGATCGGCATCCTCGTCTTCATTAGTTTCTCGGCAATCGCCATCGTCGTCAGCCCGATCCCAAGCACTCCCTTCACCATTGCGGCAGGAACGATTTGGGGACCGATACAAGCGGGAATCTATGGCACGATTGGCATTTATCTGGGGAGCATCATTGCCTATTGGATTGGTCGTACTTGGGGGCGAGCAACCGTTAAAGTTTTGACCGGAAAGGCCATTTATCTCTCAAAACATCGCGGGGAGAAGTATCTGGGCTGGGTCGTGATGATTACCCATATGATTCCGGTGATTCCCTACGACCTGATCAGCTATGGTGCAGGTATTTCTGGCTTGTCGTTCATCTGGTTTGCCCTTCCTTGTCTGTTGGGCATTATGCCCTGCACGTTTCTACTGACCCACCTAGGCGCTGCAATAATGCTGAACTCTAGTGCAACCTTAGCCATTGCGCTAGTCTTTATCGCTGTCCTTGGCGTTTTGGCATGGGGAGTAAAGCGACGCAACTGGTTTGGGCTAGCGGATGTGATTTCGTTTCAGTAGCCTTCCTGCGTAGATCAAGTCAATTATCTAGCGAGAGGCTTCGATTGATTAAATCGTTCTTGAATTTATTAATGCTGACTCTCGGTTCAATAAAGTCTGTGCCGATGGACAACAAGTTAACGGGAAGCTAGTGACTTAAAACCTACGGAAAACAATCAAAATAGAGAGAAAAACTCACCTTACTGGAGAAGAGTATAAGGCTTTATCCCTAGGTTCACTTTTGAGGTGATGTTGAAGTCAAAAAACTCCATTTAAAGCAAATAACACCCGACCTAAACGTTACTGAGTAAATCTCTCTCATTCATCTCGATGCTATGTGGAGCAACTATTACAGTCTCTAAGACTCAGTTGAACTCCCATCTCTTTATTTGAGAGAACGTCAATAACAGACGCGGGTGTTATTTTGTTTTAGCGAGACAGATACTAATCTCAACAGCTCTTTCCTCTTGTAGGTTTGACTTGGCTGTTTCATCTGCCAGGGAAGCATTGACTGCTTCATTTACTAATATAGTCCTCCTTGAAAAAAACGTCGGTTCCTGCAAGCAAAGTTCATCTTAATGGGAGGATTTATCGAAGAAAAATGAACTTTCTTAACAACCCTACTTGTGGAAAAAGGCTGAGCTGCAGCCCCCAACTGTTGTTCGCGAATGTTACAGCCGCATCCAAAATGTGTTTGGCTCGGAGAGCAAACTCAAGACGAAGGGCATAAAGTCAAAACGCTTCGCCTAGGAGGACATCTCAATGTGGGTCAACATCCTTGCGGCCTCCTTCGCGGCATCGCGGAAAGGAAGCAGTACCTTATTTGCGCCTGCCGACAGCAAAATCTCTTCATCTCGCTGGCTGTGACTGGTGAGAGCGACAGATCCTTTGTAGTCATGGTGCTGCAGAGTATGGAGTAACGCTAGGCCCACGTCACACCTAGGAACTGTACTCACAATCCAGCGTGTTTCTTTGAGGGGGAGTAGGGCCGCCAGTTCTGGGTCATCGGCATCACCATAGAGGGTTCGCAGCCCTTGGCGGTTCCAGAAGCTCACCACTTCAGGATCAAAATCAACCCCCAGCACTGTGAATCCTGATTCGCAGAGATCGTGTACGACGCTGCCCCCGTAGCGCCCCAAACCAAAGACGATGAAATCAACGGGCGTCCACTCTGAATCTGGGTCTTCATAGTGGTGGGGATGAATGACTTTCCGCTCTAGCAAATCGAGCCAGTTTGCTAGTCGAGGATAGATGACATGGCTGTAGATGATCATGTAGCTCGACAGCCCCATCGTAATCAAGCCAATGAGCGTGATCAGGCCCAAAATGCGTTTGTCGATTTGTCCTAGACCGACGCCCAGGGATGCCAGGATCAGGGAAAACTCGCTAATCTGGCTGAGGGCAAGGCCGGTGAGGGCGCTGGTGTATTTGCGATAGCCCATGATGCTCATCAGCACGACAACCATTAGCGGTTTGCCTAGTAGTATGAAAGCTGAAAAGATCAGGGCGGGAATAACCTGTTGCCCTAGATACTGCAGGTCAATGTTGACGCCTAACTCAATAAAAAAGAACAGCAGCAGAAAATCCCGCAGGCTGACGAGTCGAGAGGAGATAGGGACTCTGTAAGGGGTGGATGCGATCGCAACCCCTGCCAAGAACGCCCCGACTTCTTTACTGAACCCCAACGTATCAGCCTCCGCCGCCAACGCTACAGTCCAGGTGATTGCTACAAGAACCAGCAGCTCTGGAGACCGAGCGACGCTGTGCAGCAGTCGCGGCAAAATATAGCGCGTAAAAAGTGCGATCGCACCTAAGAACGCGGCTCCCTTCAGCAAGACTTCTACAATGGTTTGCCCTAGACTGACGGTTCCTTCGTCCCCCGTGAGGGCCGTGAGCGCAATCATGACGGCAATGACGGTAATATCTTGCACAATCAAAACGCCGACGGCAATCCGACCGTGGAGCGAATCGATCTCCCGCTGATCAGAGAGCAGTTTGACGATAATGATGGTGCTGGAGAAAGTGAGGGCCGTGGCAACGTAAAAGGCTTCAATGTTGTTTAAGCCCAGGCCCAGGCCCATCAGGTAGCCGATGCCGCCTGTGAGGATGATTTGACCCGTGGCAGTTGCGATCGCAACCGGTCCCACAGCCCGAATCTCATGAGGATCTAGCTTGAGACCCACCACAAACAGCAGTAGTGTAATCCCCAACTTGGCAAACAGCTCTACCTCATCCGTGGAGGCCACCCAGCGCAGTCCCGCCGGACCGACCAAAATCCCCACAGCAATGAAAGCGATAATCAATGGCTGCCGCAGCCGCACCGCTAGCGCACCCACGCCAGCCGCAATGGTGAGAATTGCCGCGATTTCATAATATGGATTACTAAATTGAAGCATCAAACTCACAAAGAAATTAGCAAAGAGCAGGTCTGCCCATATCATCGGGGATTATATCGGCCTAGGTCGGCTCTCGGGTTCAAATAGGTCACTCAACTGTGTGTCCCATTTCAGCAGCAGACATGCACAATTCCTATACTCACGATATGGAAGTGCAATGAAAGTGAGATTTCGCCCTTGTTAGCATTGAGGTGTAAAGACAGATTCTCTGTCTCTTGCATTGGGGGTTATGATGCCAGCTCAATTGCAATTTCGTTCTTATCACGACCTTACCAGCCCTGAAGTCACTAAAGTCTTCGATAGCAACCTCAAGACAGGGCTAACAGCAGAAGAAGTCGCCCGTCGTTATGAAACCTATGGCTGGAATCAGCTCCCGGTTAAGCCCGGAAGACCGGCCTGGCTGGGGTTTCTACTACAGTTTAACCAGCCACTCCTCTACATTCTGTTGATTGCAGGCGGCGTTAAAGCATTTCTAGGCTCCTGGACCAATGCCGCGGTGATCTGGGGCGTAACGATCATCAATGCCGTGATCGGCTACGTGCAAGAAGCAAAAGCAGAAGGAGCGATCGCCTCACTAGCTAAAGCTGTCACCACAGAAACCACCGTTTTGCGGGAGGGGCAAACGCTGCGAATCCCTTCCCAAGACTTAGTCCCCGGAGACGTCGTGCTGTTGACATCGGGCGATAAAGTACCCGCAGACTTGAGACTAATGAAGACCCGCAGTTTGCAAATCGATGAATCAGCTTTGACCGGAGAATCGGTCCCCGTGGATAAATCGATCCAGCCCCTACCCGAAGATATTTCCCTCGCAGAACGGACCAATATGGCTTATGCAGGGAGTTTCGTCACCTTTGGGCAGGGGACTGGGATTGTGGTCGCCACCGCAGACACAACCGAAGTGGGGCAGATCTCTCAATCGATGACCCAGCGGGTCAACCTCAGTACTCCCTTGACCCGCAAGTTTGCCAAGTTCAGTCGCATTTTGCTCTACGGCATTTTGGCCCTCGCAACCCTCACCTTTGTCATTGGGTTGGGTCAAGGTGAATCCTGGATCTATATGTTTGAAGCTGCCGTCGCCCTCGCTGTCAGCGCGATTCCAGAAGGGTTGCCCGCGGTCGTCACTATCACCTTAGCTATTGGTGTTAACCGGATGGCCCGTCGTCATGCCATTATTCGTAAACTTCCAGCCGTTGAAGCCTTGGGGGGCGCTACCGTTATTTGTTCCGACAAAACAGGAACGCTGACCGAAAACCAAATGACGGTCCAGGCGATCTATGCCGGAGGAGAACACTACGAGGTTAGCGGTAGTGGCTATAGCCCCAAGGGAGATATTCGCCTCACGCGCCGCGATAGTTCTGCCGAACCGTTCGAAGATGGACTGCCCCCCATTTTGGAGGAGTGCCTGATTGCGGGTGTGCTTTGCAATGACTCCCAGCTCAAACAAACAGATGATACTTGGTCCGTCGTTGGAGACCCCACAGAAGGAGCGTTGATTACGGCAGCAGCCAAAGCCAGCCTGAACCAGGCTAGTTTAGCGGCTTCAAGATCACGACTAGATGCGATTCCCTTTGAATCTCAGTATCAGTACATGGCAACGTTGCATGATGGAGTTGTTCCCGTTATTTACGTTAAGGGTTCGGTTGAATCTCTGACCAGCCGCTGCTCCCAGATGATAGGACATGACCATCAGAAGACCGTCCTAGACCCTGTACAACTTGAGAAGGCCGTCGAACAGATGGCAGAGCAGGGACTACGGGTACTTGCCTTTGCCAAAAAAGAAGCGCATGCCCATCAGCATTCCATTGACCATGAAGATATCGAAACAGACCTGACCTTTCTGGGGCTGCAGGGCATGATTGATCCGCCCCGCCCAGAGGCGATCGCTGCCGTTCATGCCTGTCAGTCGGCCGGAATTCAAGTGAAAATGATCACCGGAGACCACATTGCTACAGCCCGGACGATTGCTCACCGCATGGGCATCCAGAAAGCTGAGCAAGTGGTGGCTTTTGAGGGGCAGCAGTTGGCACGTATGGACGATCGCCAGTTGGCTCAGGCGGTTGAAGATGGAGACGTGTTTGCCAGAGTCGCCCCAACTCAAAAATTACGACTGGTCGAAGCACTTCAGTCTAAAGGCGAAGTCGTTGCCATGACAGGGGATGGCGTCAATGATGCCCCAGCCCTCAAACAAGCCGATATCGGCACTGCGATGGGGAAAGGCGGTACGGAAGTGGCGAGAGAGGCCGCTGACATGCTGCTCACGGATGACAACTTTGCCTCCGTTGAAGCGGCTGTAGAAGAAGGGCGGACCGTTTATCAAAATCTACGGAAAGCGATCGCATTTCTCTTGCCGGTCAACGGCGGCGAATCAATGACTATTCTGATTAGTGCATTCCTAGCGAGGGATTTGCCTATCCTCTCGCTCCAGATCCTGTGGCTCAACCTGATCAACTCCCTCACGATGACGGTTCCCCTGGCCTTTGAACCGAAGTCAAACGGATTGATGCAGCAGCCTCCGCGCAATCCCAATGAACCCCTGATTACAGGGAGATTATTGCGTCGAATTTTGACCGTCTCGCTCTTTAACTGGATTCTGATTTTTGGCATATTTGAGTGGGCTAAATCCACTACTGGGGACATTGCCATTGCTCGGACAATGGCGATCCAAGCTCTTGTTTTTGCTCGCATCGTCTATCTGCTCAGCATCAGCCAATTGGGAATAAGCCTGCTCAGCGTGATTCGCCACAGGTCTAAAATTACTCGTGCGCCTATCTTGATAGTGGGTATTGTTGCTGCTGTTGCTCTGCAGTTTATATTTAGTCAGTGGTCGGTAATGAACACATTATTTGAGACTGCGCCGTTGGCCCCAGAGCAGTGGCTCGTTTGCTTGTTACCCATGCTGCCCATGGTACCGCTGGCAATCTTTGCCAATTTTATTGATCCACCTCAGGGAAAAGCTGTCGCTCATCCGAGATTGAACATGCACTAAAAAATTGGGCGTTTTCCCTCACCTCGTCTACTATGTCATCTAAATGCCAACAGTGAGGATTCAGGGTGAAAACGCAGCGTTCTGAGGTTACAGCGATTGGAACCGTTAAAGGTCCAGGCGAACACGGTAATCAATACGTCTTCATTACGGCTGATACAGAACACATCAAAATCGGAGAATTTGTCTTCTATCGTCTGGCTCAAGTCGGCGACCAAACCCTCGATGTTCTCGGCAAAATTTCAGCCTGTACGCTCGTTGATCACCTCCCCGATCGGATGTTTGCCGACACCGAAATTGACCCCAGCACCATTGCCGCACTGATTGGCTTTAAGCACGCCAGCCCTGAGCTATACGAAGTCGCCGTGGAAGTGGTGGGGCACTTCCATCAAAGTCTCGGGTTTATGAACCCGCGCCAGCCCCCAGAACCGGGAGCCAGGGTGTACATGGCTGATGATGTCACCCTGCGCCACATTCTCAACAAAAAGCAGTCTGGTGAAGTCGGCTCTGCTGCTATTGGCTCTTTGCTGCTGCGACAGGAAAATGCGGTTCCTATCAGTCTTGATGTCAAAGAGTTAGTAAGTACCCACATGGCGATTCTTGCGGGTACTGGCTCGGGTAAGTCTTACACTGCGGGGGTTTTGATCGAGGAGCTGCTGCTGCCCCATAATCGTGCCGCTGTGCTGATCTTTGACCCTCACGGGGAATATGGCACCCTCGAACAGATGCGAGGTCATCCGGCATTTAAGAGCGATGACGGCTATGCGCCCTTGGTGAAGGTTTTGCAACCGGAAGAAGTGAGAATTCGGATTTCGTCCCTCGACTATGCGGATATTTTGATGCTGCTACCGGAGATGAGCGATCGCCAGCAGGCCATTCTTAATAAAGCGTTTGGCACTCTCCGCAAAGATAAACGTTGGGACATTCAAGACTTAATTTTTGCCGTCAACATGGCCGACACCGTTGAAGATGACAACGGCAATGAGAAGCAAGGATCGTCGGCTTCCGCTTTGGAGTGGAAGCTGGAGAAGTTAATGCGATCGCCCTATTTCCATGCTTTTGAGCACTTGCCTCCCCGCGATCTATTTGAGCCAGGTCAAGTGACAATTTTGCACATGAATGAAATTAGTCAAGAAGAGCAGCAGGTGATCTGTGCTGCCATTCTGCGGCAGGCTAATCAAGCCCGCATGAATACTCTCAAAGAGAACAATACGCCTGAAGATGAGAACTACCTACCCTATCCGGTTTTCATCTTGTTAGAGGAAGCTCATCGCTTTGCCCCGGCCCATGAACCATCGCGCTGCAAAGCTGTGATCCGTACGATCTTGAGTGAAGGACGTAAGTTTGGTTTGGGGGTAGGGTTGATTACGCAGCGTCCTGGGAAGCTGGATTCTGATGTGTTATCCCAGTGTATGAGTCAGTTCATCATGCGGATTGTGAATCCCGTCGATCAGGAGAGCCTCAAATATGGCGTGGAGGCGGCGGGGCGAGACTTGCTGCAGGAATTGCCTGCGTTAACCAAGGGCCAAGTGATTATTTCTGGGATGTGCGTGAATACGCCTGTGCTTTGTAAGGTGCGACAGCGGTTAACGGATCATGGTGGTGAGACGTTGAATGCTCCGGCATTGTGGCAGCAGCATTTCAAGGCCCATCGGAAGCGCGAGCGCGCTGCGGCAAAGGCTGAGCTAGTGGGGCAGCGGGTGGCTGCGACCGTGAATGGGGTTGCAATCGAGTAAGGAATCAAGCATTTATGATGGGAGTGCTGGACGTCCATAAAGCAAATGCGCCATAACCGCATTTTATCCCAATGGAAATTCAACCAAATAATACAAAAACGCAGAAAAACCGTGAAATTTCTCCCTCAGAAGAGTTTGCTATTGTTGTTCTTGTGCTTGTGGTGACTATCATTATTTCAATAGTTTACTTCTTCAGATTCCTTCCTGTAGAGCTAAATTGTACGCGGTCGCCTCAAATAGGACTGGAATGTAGCATGGAGCGGCAGGTTCCTTTTGTACGGATGCATCCTGTAACTATTCCCGAACCGTTGGCAGCAGAGAGAAATGCATACAGTACCGAAGAGGGAAGAATGCAATATAAGCACAGAGTGGAAATTCGCTCTAAACGTTATTCTCGCCCTATATTGTTGCTTTTTACTTTTGATGACAAGACTGCACAAAGAGTTCTTAAAGAAATTAATGATTTTCTGTTGCGTTCTGACCAGGCTTCATTCTCCAGAGTTTATCCATAACCGTACCGTTGATGTTGTCCGATAGTGCCTCCTTCCCAGCGTCTACCAGCTTGGTATCAATCTATCCAGGTTTTCGTTATGACCATTGCAGCGATCGCACTCCCAACCACCAAAATCGATGAGTTTTGTCAACGCTGGCAAGTCACTGAGCTTGCCCTATTTGGCTCCGTTCTCCGTGATGACTTTCGCCTCGATAGCGATATCGACGTAATGGTAAGCTTTCACCCTGATGCTCACCCCAAGTTCAGTACTCTCGACCAGATGGAGACAGAGTTGAGAAGCATTTTTCATCGGGATATTGACTTGGTTACCCGCCAGGGTATTCAAACCAGTCGCAACTACTTACGCCGCCAAGAAATTCTCTCCTCAGCTCAGGTTGTTTATGCAACGGGATCTTCAATTCCTGCTTGATATGCTGCAATCAGCAGAACTAATCATGACCTATTACAGCCCAATGCTCAAAAAACGAATTTGCAGAAAATGTGCAACTTCAAGATGCAGTAATTCGGCGGTTGTTGGTGCTTGCTGAAGCTGCAAGACGGGTATCCGAGACAACTCGACAGACCTTGCCAAATATTTCATGGCATGAAATATTTGGCATGCGAAATCGCTTAGTTCATGAATATAACGATGTAAATCTCAATATCGTTTGGGATGTTGTTCAATCTGAAATTTTGCCTCTGATTGGAGACCTGAAATCGAAGATCCCTCCCGAGTCCTGAGAAGAGTAGATAGGAGCGTCATCTGACTCCCACAAACCACTCTGACGCTGAGATTGCTGCAGTTGCGATCGCAGAAGTTCTTTCGCCAACATGGGGCGTCACTGAGCAGTTTTTCGCTGTCCATCAATTAGCTGATGAACCGCTTGCCTATGTGGGAGCTGGTCATAACTGCCAACAGGTCTACCTAAAGCTGCGCGATGAACGCTACTACTGGGTTGTTATGGTGTGCTGCGATGCTGAGGTGCCTGAAATCGCAGGAGGTTTTGTTAGCCCTCATGTCAAGATATGCGCTGGAGTTTATAGCACAGACGTGACAACGGCAGAAATTTCTGCAGCTTTGTCACTTCAGCCAACTAAGACGCAAGCAAAAGGTGATCCAATAGCCAATGGTCTTCGACGATGTCCTAAACATCGCTGGGAATATAAGCCCGATGTCCCTGATTGTCTTGATTTTGAAACAAAGCTCAGGCATTTGTTCGGCGACTTGCGAACTGAAGACGTCAGAGCATTGCCGCCAACGTGTGAGTTCTTCATCAGTGTTGCGTACTACGAATATCAAGGTTCGTCTGGTGGCTGGCATCTTGATTCTGATGTCTTGAAGCACCTTGCTGAATTGGGCGGTGAACTAGATATTGATCTCTACACAAGCGGTCCTGAATTACCTGACTAGCAAGAGAATCAAGCTACGAAAAGGCTGACCACAGGGGATATTGTGATCTGCACACCTCAATATCTGTCATATATCGAATTTGGTAGACTGAGCGTATTGATTGGGCTGAAATAACTGATGGCCGTTGCAACCGACAAACTGATACAACAGCAGCCTCTGAGCTTTGAAGCATTCCTAGCTCATTATGGCGAAAGCAACCGCTACGAACTCATTGACGGAGAGGTGTTTGACTTGGAGCCAACCGGTCAACATGAGGAAGTCTCAGCTTTCATCAACACAAAAATCTGCGTCCAAATAGATCAAGCGAATCTGCCTTATTTTGTTCTTCAGCGCGGACTGTTGCGCCCCTCAAATGCAG
The DNA here is from genome assembly GCF_003231495.1 of Acaryochloris thomasi RCC1774. Taxonomy (NCBI): domain Bacteria; kingdom Bacillati; phylum Cyanobacteriota; class Cyanophyceae; order Acaryochloridales; family Acaryochloridaceae; genus Acaryochloris; species Acaryochloris thomasi. The sequence goes on along the minus strand of NZ_PQWO01000016.1, from coordinate 38,271 downwards.
CGATGACAGCATTTCGGCCTGATGTCGCCGTCATTGATCGTACAGAGCTGGCAAAAGAACCATTGTGGCTAGAGCAGTCTATTCTGACGTTGGGCAGTTCAATTAAATTTGTCGTAGAAGTGGTGAGTAGCAATTGGCAAAATGACTATGCCCGCAAGGTCGAAGACTACGCAGCTTTGGGCATTCGTGAATATTGGATTGCAGACTACGCAGGCTTAGGCGGGATTCGACACATTGGGAAGCCTAAACAACCCACTCTTTCTGTCTGTACGTTAGTGGATGGAGAATACGAAATTCAGATGCTTCGAGGCAATCAGACTATTGTTTCATCCACTTTCCCTAATCTGAACCTGACTGCTGCAATGGTTTTGAACGCTGGAAACGTCTAAGTCATCCAAAGCCAAGTCGCGTTTTAGACGAAAGGCATGATCTCCACCCCCATCCGAAAAGTTGGCATTAGCTGAAAAATACTTCTCCCCAGCTTTGAAGTTGTAGCCTCTGCCGTTAGTGAAATTAGGGGGCTTGCCATAGACTGCAAGAGTAGTGCTTAACCTCTATCGCTGTAATGGATCAACCCCTCAAAAACTGGACCGTGTTCTCTGATGAGCAATCGCCGCCAGAACAGCTTTCTGAGCCACCCCGTCGTCCAAAGTGGACGGATACCCTTGCTTATATTGCCGACCCTGATCAGTTCTGCCGTCACAATCTAGCCCAATACGGCCCCGTCTTTAAAACCAGCGTCTTTGGTGGAACGACGGTCTTTGTCGGTTCTGCCGAAGCCATTCAAATGACCTTCAATGGCGATGCTGACTATACAGAAATTGGCTTGCCCGCCACCACAATGGATATGTTTGGCGAGTTTAGCTTATTTCAGCGACCTGATTTACATCGCCAACGGAAAAGTGCTGTGCGGCCTGCCTTCAGCGGTAATATGCTAGCCGACTACTGCGCTAAGATTCATCCGTTGCTCACAGAACATCTGCAGAGCTGGGATGCGTCTCAGCCTATTGCCCTCACGCCGTTGCTGGAAGACTTCGTTTTTGATCTATTGGTCCTGCAGCTCTTAGGAATTCCGCTCAGTCAAGGAGACGTTGCTTTAACCGGACTCCCGATCTCTACGAAGGCTGAACTGAAGCGGCAATATCAAACCTTTTTTGATGGTTTCTATGGCCTCGTTAAATGGCAGTCGCCTTTGACCACCTTTGGCCGTGGCAAGCGGGCTAGGGCTAAGCTTATCGACTTTATGCGCGCTTTGATTCAACAGCGTCGGCAGACACCTCTGGAACCCGCTACTGATTTCTTATCCATGATGCTAGCGAGTCAGCAAGAGAATCCAGACAGCGTCTTTAGCGATGATTTGATCGAAAATCAGTGCTTACTGCAGCTTTGGGCTTCTCACTACGAAGTCTCTATTTTGCTGTCCTCCTGGATGTACCAATTGGGTCAATACCCCCAATGCATTAAGCAGGTGCGAGCCGAGCAGGTTGCTGTCCTTGGTAAAGAGGAGCATCTAGAAGCGCTGTCGATGGAACAACTGAAGCCCCTAATGTTTTTAGATGCCACGATCAAGGAGACGCTACGGTTGTTGCCGCCTAGTTCTACGGCCACCCGCAAATTGACGAAGTCGGTTGCCCTAGATGGAGTGCTGTTCAAGGCCGGCTGGAATGTGATTGCTGAACCCCGAATTGCCCACGCCATTGAGGCTTATTTTGCGAATCCCGATCAGTTCAAGCCGGAACGGTTTCTGCCAGAGCAGGGTGAAGGTCGGATGTATGAGTTTATTCCATTTGGTGGGGGTGTTCATGCCTGTTTGGGAGCGCAACTTGCGATCGCGACTGCAAAGATCTTCATCCTTCACCTGCTGCAGCGATTTGACTGGGACTTAATGGGCGACGCCGACTTTATTCAGTTTCCGCTCAAGAGAATCAAGAGCAACTACCGCATCAAGCTGCAGGCTCGAGAGGAAGTGACTTGCTTATGAATAGAGTTTTTGCGAGCGGCTAAGCCTCTGTTGACTCTGTCTCTGGAACTTTCAGAGCGGGCACTGGCATCGTCGTTGCCGCCGCTAATTCTGCCGGAGGCGCTTTGCGAGTCGCTGACTCTAAATACTCACCCGTCAAAATGGGAGGTACGACCTTCATTTGATGAGCCGTACTGTAATAGCGGTGCTTCTGTGCAATCTGCCCCCGCTCACGGATATCTTCATTAGAAATCTTCTTGCGCAGTTTCACAATCGCATCCATCACCGCCTCAGGCCGGGGTGGGCACCCTGGCAAATAGACGTCAACGGGAATCAGCTTATCGACGCCGCGCACTGCTGAATAGGAATCAGTACTGAACATGCCGCCGGTAATGGTGCAGGCACCCATGGCAATCACATACTTAGGCTCCGGCATTTGCTCGTAGAGACGTACCAGTGCTGGGGCCATCTTCATCGTGACCGTGCCCGCTGTGATCAAAAGGTCGGCCTGCCTGGGGCTGGAACGCGGCACGAGGCCAAAGCGATCGAAGTCAAATCGAGAGCCGATCATCGCCGCAACTTCAATAAAGCAGCAAGCGGTACCGTACAACAGCGGCCATAGGCTTGAGAGTCTGGCCCAGTCATAGAGGTCGCTTACAGATGACAGAATGACGTTCTCAGCTAGCTCTTGGGGGAGTTCTGACTGAGAGGCGGGGTATAAAATCTGTCCGTTGGAGTCGGAGGTCGATGGGGGCATAGCAGTCTTATGTACTTGCAGCAGGTCAATTCGCAAGGGAACGCTGAGTGACGCTCTCCACTCCTTAATGTAACAACAGTTTTACCTCAATGTTCCATTGATTTGTTAGATGCTGTGAGTTGATGGGTGTTTATTGTGATGCCCTGCGCTGGATAACCCTTGAATCAATTGGTTTAAGTGGGTGCTAACCCTGCAGATCTGGGTTTACAGCAGTACACGTATTGCTTAGGACATAAAAATGGCTGAAACCCATCTGTAGGCAGAAATGGCTGTCCTAACTCAGCTAGGTACTGCTATATCGCTCTAAACCCGCTTTCTAAAGTGGCACAAAAGTCACGATTCACCCTGACATCACTAGATATGCTGAAAGCAAGCCGTTACGCATCAAGGCTATGGCCGATAATGTAGACCTAGAAAAGCGTATTGCTCATCTGGAATTAGTCGTTTCTGATCTGCAGAAAACGCTAGAGAAGCTGACCGTCCCTCCTCGACTGGATGCTTCTGATCCCGAACTTAATGTTCGTCCTGCTGTCAGCCCTAAACTCCTTCAAGCTCCACAGGATGAGGTCGTCTTTGTCTCTGATGTCTCCGACGCTCAAAGAAAACAGAGGCCCGCTCTCAAAATCCCGAACTTAGTTGGGGTAAACCGCGAAGAATTTTGGTTGAACCGCCTCGGTATTGGCCTGCTGCTGTTAGGCGTTGCTTTCCTGTTCAAATATTCCATTGACCAGGGATGGATTATCCCGGAAGTGCGGGTGGGGTTTGGTCTCGGACTGGGTTGTGTGCTCTTTTTCTTGGGCTGGCGACTGCAGCAGCAGCGGTCTGCTCTGAGTCAAATCTTAATTGGCGGCAGTATTGGTACCTTTTACATCACAGGGTTTGCGGCTTACCAGCTCTATCAGCTCTTGGCTTATCCTGCTGCTTTTGTGTGGATGGTGTTGGTGACGCTGCTGGCGTTTGTGATGTCTTGGCGGTCCAGTCAGGCTGTTTTAGCCGTGGTCGGGGCCATTGGAGGTTTAGGGACGCCCTTTTTGCTCTACAGCGATCAGGGTAGCCCTGTGACGCTGGTTGCCTATACCTGCTTGATTTTGATCGGCACGAGCGGCATCTATTTTTATAAAAGCTGGCAGTCGCTGCTCTGGACGACCTATATCGGCGTCGGGATGATTTTTGGCTGGTCAGTTATTAGCTCTGTCTCGCTGGGAGGGACTGACAACTATGGCAAATGGTTAAAGGTTGCGATCGCAAATCCCGATCTAATGGGCATCCAAACCGGATTCTTGCTGGGGTGGGTTGCCTTTGCCATTATTCCCATCGCTAGCGTGCTGTTTCAGCTTAAACGTTCCAACTCGACGCCGTTAGCAGCATTGAGAACGCCGACGATATATGCGATCGCATTCCTAACGCCCCTTGGGTTGCTATTGGCGACGGGGACGATTTGGGGTTTGGGCCGCCAACTACTGGGGTGGCTCACGGTTGCTGCAGCCCTGCTTTACGGGGCGGGCGGCTCAGCCTTGCGACAGCGGAATCAGCTCAAACTTCTGGGTAATACGCACTGGCTAACAGCTGTTGTTCTGTTCTCACTGGCCTTGCCTGCCATTTTTCAGGGGCATGTGCTGCTCATGATCCTGGCTTTAGAGGCGTTGTTGGTTCATACTGTGGCGCGACGAACCGCAACGCCGCAGCTTTTGGTACCCGCCCATCTTCTGTCTGCCACCGTGAGTTGCTGGATTCTGGTGCGGCTGGACGCCACTGTAAACGTGCCGATGCTGTTCAATCCTCGGGCATTGGCTGACTTGGTGGCAATGGGTCTTTTGCTACTTGCCTCACTGATGATCCGGGCAAAATCGATGGCGCGGCTCTATCAGCTTGTTGTTCATTTCGAGCTGCTAATCTGGCTGTGGCGAGAGCTAGCGGCTCAAGGGGCTGGATATGTCACGGTGGCCTGGGGTATCTACGCGATTGGGGTTTTAATTGTGGGGCTACGTCAGGATTGGTCAGCGCTCCGCTGGACCGGTCTAGCAACGCTGCTGCTGGCGGTTTCTAAGCTAATCCTCTACGATCTTGCCAATGTAGAAGCGCTCTGGCGAATTTTGCTGTCTCTAGGTTTTGGGGCTGTCTTTTTAGGACTCAGTTATGCCCTCCAGGTATTGTGGAAGCCGAAGGCAAGCCAAGACATTTCTGAGCGAGATGCGTAAAATATAGGCCGCTCCCGTCTATTGGTGTAGAGGTAATTTGAGAATGAATTCGGCAAGTTCTGAAGGACGTTCAGTGGAGATTGCAGACCTCCGACAGGACTATCGATACAAGGCTCTTTTGGAATCTGATGTTTCGGCAGATCCGTTCCAGCAGTTTCAGCTTTGGTTTGATCAGGCGGTGGAGGCTGAGTTACCCGAACCGAATGCAATGACGTTGGCGACGGTCACTACTGACGGGAGACCTGCCGCTCGGATGGTGTTGCTCAAGGGCTGCAGTCCCGAAGGGTTCATGCTGTATACCAACTATCACAGCCGGAAGGGGCAAGAATTAGCCCAAACGCCATACGCAGCGCTAGTGTTTTGGTGGGCTGAGTTAGAGCGTCAGGTTCGGGTTGAGGGGGCGATCAGCAAGATCTCTGATGCTGAGACGGAGGCTTATTTTCACCGTCGGCCCCGTGGGAGTCAGATTGGGGCCTGGGCGTCGGAGCAGAGTGCGGTGATTTGCGATCGCAACATCTTAGAAACTCGCCTCCGCGACCTAGAGCAGCAGTACCAAGATCAGCCCATCCCCCGACCACCACACTGGGGCGGCTATCGACTGATGCCTAATCTAATTGAATTCTGGCAAGGTCGCCCCAACCGACTCCACGATCGTCTTTGCTATCGACTCTCGGACCAGCAATGGAAAATTGAGCGTCTGTCGCCTTAGGGCCGTTGACGGTCGCAGTGCTGCATTGCTAGCGAGGAATCCATCATGTCTCAGGCTGAATGACCCTCTTTGTTTTCCGTCGACTCAAATTGAAAAATATCCTCATAAAGCAGCGTAATTGGGCACTCAAAATCAATACTTTCAAGCTTTATAGAATCTCCTATTTCATAGGCTGTGTACAGCCATAGTCGCCCTTCGCCTCGGCGATAAATTTCGACGCTGATTTCTGTAGAGCTAATCAATACGTACTCTTCTAAGCTGCCTAGAGTGCGGAATTCTTTGAATTTGTCGCCGCGATCATGTGCCTCTGTTCCTGGGGAAAGGACCTCAACGATGAGCTTGGGATATTGGATCGCGTCGAGGGCGACCCGATCTCGTGCATCACAGCTCACAACGAGGTCAGGATAGCGGTAGATCGTCGGCGTAATATTGACCTTGGCATCAGCGATATTGATGCGGCAACCCTGTTTGCGAAGCTGAGGCCTTAGAGCCGTCAGTAAGTTAATCGCAATATCATTGTGAGGTAGTGTGCCGCCCGTCATGGCGAATACTTCGCCATTGACAAACTCATAGCGAAGTTCTTGAAAAGGCTCCCACTCTAGATACGCTTCGACCGTCATTCGTTGAGGTTGTGGAGTAGCAAGCATGGCATAGACTCTCGCTGGATAACTTTAATTATGACCTCTGTGTCACCTACGTTTCTTACCCTGCACTTAGCTGGGTGAGCAAAGCCGCCCCACTATAAAGATCGCAACCACTCTCGCAACTCTCGGTCAGCCTTCATCTCACTCATCCGAGCCACGGCCAAAAACTCATATAGCTTTGCTTGTGGTACCTGTGGGAAAGTTGGACTTCTCTTCAGCTCCTCATATACAGAATCCTGCAACTGATAAACTCGCCAAATCTCGCCGTTATATCGCCAAAACTCCGGCACGCCCATTGCCGCATACAGCCGTAACTTATCAATATCTGTGTGGGTAATATCAACCTCCACAATCAAATCCGGCGGTGGATCCTGATCCAAATCCACATCCCGCCCCGCTACTAATGGCTGATTCTGAATGTAATAGGCTGCATCTGGTTCACTGGAGCGATTCAAAACCTGTCGATCCAACGTTGTTGAGCCCATTGTCTTGATCTCCATTCCCAGCTCTGATGCCAGAATATAAATGAAGCGCCCAATCAACCAAGCCGAAAACTCATGAATCTCAAGGGGCATGGTAATTTCTAACGTGCCTTCGGAGTAGGTTAGACGCGTATTGCGATCAGAGCTAAGGGACTGTCGCACGGCCAGATATCCCTGCCAGGTAAGCGATCTCAGCACCACACGCTGCTCACCAACCGGCTGCGGCACAGGCTGTTTAACCAAAGGAACGGCACTAACCATAACGGAACACGATTCCTAAACTCCCTTCATTCTAGGCTGTGGAACCTAGACCACATTCCCCTACCCCATCCTGCCTGTCAATTGAGCGCCTATCTGTAAGCCCTAAATCGCTCATAGATCTCCGTGAGCGTGTCTATCTCCCCTACATTCCCTGGACAAAGTACGACGGGAAGCTCGGGGAATGTGGGATGCTCAGCAGCCGTCCGTACCAAGCAGCAACCGGGAAGAACTTGCCCCAGCAATCGAACCTGCTTGAGCTGTAGCCCCTCAGTCAAAATCGCGTTCGAGGTTATTCCCCCTTTGCTGACGAGATACCCCACCTCGGGCAGATTGTGCACGATCGTCGTCAAAAATGAAGACACGGTTTGTCCAAACTGTAGTTGGGTTTCTGCATCGGCAAAGGACAATGCTTGGCGACTTGTGAAAACCACAAGCGTTTTACCTTGCTCGTAAGCCATTCTCACCTGCTTCATAACTTCGCTGGAGAGGTCCATGCTCAGTCGAGCTACATCGATCTCAATGCCAATTGTCTCTGGCTGCTTCAAGAGATGGCTGAGCTGTTGCGTTGTTTTTTGGACATGAGATCCGACAATAAAAATGCCTGGATTTACAGAACGTCGGTATTGGCCTATTTGCTCTGCCGGCACCGGCTGGGGTGGGAGTTGTGCCAGAGCCGTCAGCAAACTCGCCGCACTGCGAAATAGGAATCGTTTTCCCTGCTGAGTGGCCTGTAGTACCTGAACCGCAAACTGATCGAGGTCAGTCTGAACTTGGGCATCTACCACTACACACTGATTGTCTTTGAGCTGCAGCAAGCGCTTCAGCTCCACTGGCTCTAAAAAGCGCTCGACTTGGCTAGCGGTAATACGCCCCTGGGTTTTCTCGGCTACATAGTCAGGAAGGTAGCTGTGCTGAAAGCCAAATACAGGATCTTGGGCAAATTCCGTTTGTTCAACTGGAATGCGTTTTCCCCTTGTGAGCACGTAGTGGATGCTCTCCTGTGTGATCCGTCCCCCTTCCAGAAAGGCGGGCACCAAAAAATGGGCATCAAATGGACCCAATTCTTGAGCAATAATATCGGTCTCCAGAGGATAGTGCCCCCTGAGGGTCGAATCTGATCGACTGACGACAAGGTAGTCTTGAATCGCCTCAGCGGTCACTGCCGCCTTTAGATTCCGGCAGACCTCTTGTGTAATTTGGGCCGCGACGGTTGGGGGATTGGCGCGGGTATTGGTGAGAATGAACAATAGCGGGGACGGATCTCGAAGCCCCACTCTCAGCGTTTCCACATCCCATTGCAGCAGCAGCAGGCAACTATGCACCGTCTGTGAACCGGTGGGATCATCATCGAAAACGATAATTTTAGGATATTTCGCCATTCATCGAGTTTTAGCTTGTCATCATGTGCCCACAGGTATGAAAGCGATGCGGAGGCCCAGCCATTGATACCATTAGGCATCCGGTTGATCGAAGACCGGTGTGGCACCTACGAGTAGTTCTCCGCGCTGGGGCTTCAGAACTTGCCGTCCCGCCCCCTCTCTCCCCGCAACGGGCAAATCATCGGTGGGGAGATAGGCGATCCGATCTTGATTGGTGGTGACTAAAATCTCGGCGGTGGTGGGCAAAGCCGAAATGAGTACATCGGTTTTAGTGGCAAATTGAATGGCTTGACTGCCCACATCACCCAGCTTTCCAATACGGAAGAAATCGATCGGTAGACGTTTGCAGTAGCCGCGACTGGAGAGCAGCACGAGGGCGCTATCATCCGTAAGGGTCACCATGCCTGCAATTTGTTCCTGCTTGCGGAGTCGCAAAGCCCGGTTCCCTTGAGCGGTGCGGCCCATTTCAGGAACTTCGGTGACGGGGATGCGTAGGAGGCGACCTGTTGAAGTTGCGATCGCAACTTCACTCTCCTCCCCAATGGGCACCACCCAGCGAAGCTGATCATCATCCTTGAGCTTAATCGCCCCTAATCCGCGCGCCGTAATATCGGCGAAATCAGACCAGGGCAGCATCTTGATCCGCCCCTGCTCCGTCAACAAAATCAGGCGAGATTCAGGATCAACCGCAGATCTAAAAAAGTAGGTTGCAATCTCTTCCTTGTGAGCGCTCTCAGGCTGCAGCGTCATCAATGGCACGCCACGGGCCTTATTCGAAGTCAGCGGCACCGACTGTAGCGGCACCTGGTAGGCCTTACCGCTGTTCGTAAAGGTGACAATTTCATCAGACAATCGCGTATTAGACAGACGCAGGGGCAAATCGCGGGGCTGTTCCTGCCACTCCGCCGCCTTCTGTGAACGGGGCCGGGGCGTAGAACGAAGACAGCGAACATAACCGCGCTGACTGATCTCTACCGTGACCGGATCGTCAGCAGAGCGAACCGCCACGGTCTTTGGTGCCGCCGCCAACTGAAGATGGGTGCGGCGCTCATCGTTGTGCTGGCGCTTCAGTGCTCGAAAATCCTGCTTAAGCGATTTGAAAAGTTCGTGGCGACTACCGAGCAGCACCTCTAAACCTTGGATTTGAGTGGTTAGCTCATCAAACTCTTCTTTTAATTTTTGCTGTTCCAATCCCGTTAAGCGTCGCATCGGCATCGCCAAAATCGCATCGGCTTGGCGATCGCTTAAATCAAGCTGATTCTGCAGCTCATACTTGGCCGTCGTGCCATCTGCTGCTTGCCGCAGAATCTCAACAACAGTATCTACGTTACCTAAGGCCGAACGCAGTCCCTCTACCAGGTGAATACGCGTTTGAGCCTGCTCAAGCTGATAGCGATAGCGACGAGTCAGCGTCTCTTCCCGAAAGTCAAGGAACTCCTGCAGCACCTCTTTCAACGAAAGCTGAACAGGCTGTCCATTGACAATCGCCAACATAATGACGCCAAAGTTAGACTGCAGCGGCGTCAGGCGGTACAGGTGTGAAAGCACAACTTCTGGGTCACTCTCACGCTTCAGCTCAATCACCACCCGCATCCCTTCACGGTCGCTCTCATCCCGCAGATCAGCGATTCCCTCCAGACGGCCTTGGCTAATCAGCGACGCAATTTTCTCGATGCACCCTGCCTTATTTACCTGGTAGGGCATCTCTGTTACTACAATCACCGGACGGCGATGGCGACCTCGTCCCGGCTGCACCTCCTCAATGCGGGTGACGGCCCTTACCGTAATGCTGCCGCGTCCTGTCGCATAGGCTTCCGTAATGCCCGTCTGCCCCATAATTTCGCCCCCCGTCGGGAAGTCGGGACCGGGCACAATTTCTAGCAACTCCTCAGGACTGAGTTCGGGGCGATCAATGAGGGCAATCAAAGCATCAACAATCTCACCCAGGTTATGAGGCGGAATGTTGGTTGCCATCCCCACCGCAATGCCAGAACAACCATTCAGCAGCAGTGTCGGGAGCTGAGCGGGTAAAACCGTGGGTTCCTGCTGTGAATTATCAAAGTTGCCGACAAAGCCAACCGTCTCTTCCCCGACATCTTCTAGCAGGCTGATGTTGCCGAAGGTAGAGAGCCGCGTTTCGGTATACCGCATTGCCGCCGGAGGGTCATTATCCACAGAGCCAAAATTTCCGTGCCCCGCCACCAGCGGATAGCGACTGGAAAAGCTCTGCACCATCCGCACTAAAGCGTCGTAGACTGACTGATCGCCGTGGGGATGGTATTTACCTAGCACGTCTCCTACGACACGCGCGCATTTGCGATAAGGGCGGTCTGGCGTTAGCCCTAGCTCATGCATGGCATACAGAATGCGTCGATGCACGGGCTTGAGACCATCACGGACATCGGGCAACGCCCGCCCCACAATCACACTCATGGCATATTCCAAGTAGGACTGTTCCATCTCGGTGCTCAGGGCTGTGGCAATAACCCGTCCAGCAGAGAGCAGATTCAGTTGTTTCGCCATGGGTGAGGTTCCTAGTTAAGCGGCGTGAGCCATTAAAAGCCATTCAAGGGCAACGTTGGCAGAATACTATACCCCGTCCTAGCTTGACGAGCCATTGGGAGAGATTTACCAAACGAAAGGCTAAGTGTGCCTCTCTTGCCTAAAGAGGTGAAAATCAAAAGCGAACACAGAGGGCAGACTGGGCCATCGCTTAAGCTATGAATGAAGTCGCTCCATCCATATTGATATGCATTTTCTTCTGTCTTGTCTACTGGGCCTTGGGATTACGGCAGCAGCATTACTCTCCGTTCAGAACGCGGCGGCGGTATCCATCAAGTTACTCATCTGGCAATCTGTACCGTTACCCTTCGGGATGATGCTCGTACTGGCCGTTAGTGTGGGGCTATTTTTGGTGGCCCTGTTGCGGCCTGCTGGGCAAGCGACCGCATCCTCAAATGCTGATCTCAATCTAGATGACTTTGATTCTGAAGAATGGCAGCGGTAAACCAAAATTTTGTATCAAGATATACTGAATTTTAGTTCTTAAAGAATCGTTAGGTAGTAGGGTCTGTCTGCCTCTGGAGAAGGGCTTTTGTTAACGTTTATGAGAGTTTAGTTGTTTCCTAACAAGTGGTGAAATGTTTCCCATCACTTCGTGATAAGCTCAAAAAAAGTTTGTTTTCGGCTGTGCAGTTCGCTTAATGATGATGACTCTAAGCTTGTCTCCGAATCTAACTAGCCACTCTCTCTGATTCTGGAGATTTTTCATGTCAATTTATATTGGGAACCTTTCCTACGAGGCAACTCAGGAAGATCTCAGCCAGGTCTTTGCTGAATATGGGGCTGTAAAAAGCGTCAAGCTACCCACTGATCGAGAAACAGGTCGCATGCGCGGCTTTGGTTTTGTTGAAATGTCTAGTGATGCAGAAGAAGAGGCTGCCATCGAAGCCTTAGATGGTGCCGAATGGATGGGCCGTACACTCAAGGTGAATAAGGCCCGCCCACGCCAGAGTAATGATGGTGGTGGCGGTGGTCGTCGTTTCTAGTCGCTTCGTTTTATGTGATGGTCGCTGAGGTGTACTAATGCTTTTTGCGGTTTGACGACCCTTTCAATTAATTGAGTCCCCACTGTATGTTTGCGGTGGGGACTTTATTGTAGGGGAGCTGCAAATCTGAGAGCGTTGCCAATGATCGGTAGAGCCTAGGGTTTAGAATCCACAAGACGTTGGCGGATATCTTTAAGGCGCGGCTGATTGCTGATCGGTAGGCGAGGATGAGGCAACTCGTTATTGGGCCAGCTGGGTAGATCGTGGCAGGGACATTCTGAAGAGGCCACCCCTGCACTGGGGATCGGGGAGGGCATGGTGCAGCGACCACAGTCGATGACGTCCCACTGCTCGGTTAAAAGCTGAGCAATGGTAAATTCTGCCCCCTCAAGATAGCAATCACCCGAGTTAGGATCGCGGGCTTGCTCCCAGCAAGCTTCAAACTCTGCGCTGTACCGATCACCGGCGATGATCGCCCCGGGCTTTACCGTCTTTTGTCCTCCCTGGAGGACGAGGTGTTTGCCCAGCTGCATCCAGTAAGCCAGGTATTGTTTAACTTCAATTTCGCTAGCCATAATAGACCCCTCTTGGAGAGATCCCAAGATTTCATTACTTGCTCCGTATGTTAACGCACACCAGAAAGTTGTCAGGTCTGGGTATGCATCGCTGCAGCCCTCTCTAGAGTGGTACTGTCGGTTATCTAAAGGGCGTCTGATGCAGGGACGGGTGTCCCTAAAACTTTAAGATTCAGGGCATATCCTGCCCCCACTAGATATACGGCATCTGCAATATTGCCAATCTGTCGAACCAAGGTGCCTAGCCGATCGCGAAAAAGACGCCCGGAGGGATAGGCCGGAATGACGCCCCAACCTGTTTCTTCTGCGACTAAGATGACGGTGGCGGGTGAGTGATTGAGGCTGTAAATTAGAGCCTCTGATGTTTGTTGCCAATGTTCATTCTCTTGTTCTAAGACGTTGGCAAGCCATGTTCCCAGAGAGTCAATTAGCAGACAAGTCCCCAATGTGGCTTGATCGAGAGCTGTGGGTAGGGCAATGGGGATCTCTAGGGTTTTCCAGGTTTGAGGACGACGAATTTGATGCGATCGCAACCTTCTCTGCCACTCTGCATCTTGGTCATTGCCAGAGGATGTGGCAACATAGACCACTGGTCCCTCCATCTCCTTCGCCAAAGCCTCAGCCCATTCACTTTTACCCGAACGGGCTGGACCCGTCACTAAAATTAGCTGTCTCACCTTACCGATCTCACAGTCATTGAAGAATCACACATTCAGTGAGTGTGACATAGGTTATCCTTCGGCCTCAACCGAACCAGCGTAAATATTCAGTGAAAGAGAAGGAGACGATGACCGATAATAGCAGCAGAACTCAGAGGCAAGCGGTGCAGAAGAAACAGCAGAATAAAAAACAGCGCTGGCTCATTTGGATTTTCCTGATCATCGCCGTCGTCGGACTGGCCGGGGCTTCCTTCATCCCTGTCTTTGAAGAGTTGTTCAGTAATAACTCCTCTTCGCAGCCCACCGCGACACCCACCGCCACCGTTGACGGTCAGCAAGACGGGCCGCAAAAAGAGCTGCAGGACTTAGAAAGAAGTTATCAAATTGTGCTCGAACGAGAGCCGGAAAATCCAAAAGTTCTCGAAGCTTTAGTTCAGACTCGGCTGCAGATGATTGCTTTAGGGCTTAAAAAACCTGCTGACGTGGTTGAACCGCTCACGAAACTAGCGAAGCTTTCACCTGAACGGACTGAATATCAGGTGCTGCTAGGGCGTTCACAGCAGCAAGCGGGTGACCGCGAGGCTGCCTCTCAAACCTTCCGCGATATTTTGGCAAAAGACCCTGCCAATGTTGAAGCCCTACAGGGACTCGTCGCTGGCTTACTGCAAGAGAAGCGTCCCACTGCCGCTATTGATATCCTGGAAACCACCCTCAATACCGCGAAGCAGGCCAACCAGCTTACCCCTGGCACGATGGACGAGCTGGCGATTAACCTGATTTTGGGGCAGGTTTATGTTGATCAGCAAAACTACGACCAAGCCCTCACGCTCTACGATGATTTGATTAAAGAGAGCCCCAAAGATTTTCGAGCCTTCTATGGCAAGGCCGTGGCCCTTGATGCCCAAGGTAATAAAGCAGACGCCCAAACCTTCTTTCAATCTGCTGCTGCCTTGGCTCCCGAACAATATAAAGAGCCAATTAAAGCCGCCGCCCAACAAACACAAGTCACACCAGAGCCAACTGCCAGCCCTCAGGTGCCAACCACACCTTCATCCAGCCCTGAATAAGCGTCCGTTTGCGGAGAATGTCATGATGTTAGTCATAGATAGACATCACTTGAGCATTGAATCGATAACGAAGCAACGGTTAAGGATATAGTAGTGAAGTAAAATATCGCATGAATAGTCTTCGTCGACCCCATTGATGCGCTCTTGACTGTACCAACAGCCAGCATCTGGAGGTCAGCAGCTTCAACGGATCAGACTATCAGCCGTAATTTGGATTCAAAAGGACAGTTTTTGTTATGGAATTCACCATTGAGTGTGAACCCCGCCAGAGTGGAGTGAACCCTAGAAAGCTACGCAGAATGGGCAAGCTCCCCGCCGTGCTCTATGGACATGAAGGGACCGAATCAGTTTCTCTTTCTCTGCCGCTAGCCATTGCCGAGCGGATGCTGACTGCGGTGGAGGTCAATAATACGTTGATCACAGTCAAAGTCCCCGAACTTTCTCTAGACTGTCAGTCCCTTCTTCGGGATGTTCAAACTCATCCTTGGAAATCAAGTCTCTATCACCTCAGCTTCTTTGCGATCGCAGGTCAAGACAGTGTGACCGTGACTGTGCCGCTTAACTTTGTTGGCGAACCCATTGGCGTCAAGCAGGACAACGGTTCCCTAGACTTGGTTCTAACCTCTTTAGAGCTACAGTGTGAGCCTCAGAGCATCCCAGAATCAATTGATATTGATATCAGCGGATTCAATATTGGGGATGCCATTCACGTGAATGAACTGTCTCTGCCTAAAGGCGTTACCTCTGCCGGAGAAGGAAACCGTGTTGTAGCATCAGTCTTAGCGCCAGCGGGTGCAACAGTCACTGATGATGAGACAGAAGAAGGCTCTGAAGAAGCTGCTGGTGAGCCCGCAAGCGACGAAGCGTCCGCAGAATAAGTGCCGTGGGCCTGAGGCAGCCGTTTTCCATAATGGCAGTTCAGCCGTCAATTAGGGGAGAGACAAATCTCCCTAATTGACGGCTAAGTCTTTTAAAGCGCTGAATATTCTGATGTTCAGACGAAGAGTTCTCAAGAATAAAAGCTATCTTTGAATACTCATTTGCGGCAACTCCTGACGCGCTAGGTGGATTTTCTGTTTGACACTGCAGTCTTAACCATCTTATGGAACGTGTTGTCAGTTGGCCTGTTTCAGCCATTAGGTGTCGCTATATTGCCTGCTTAAAATTTTTTCAGCAGGTTTATTCTGAGGCGTAAATCCTGTGCCGACCTGCTGCGAATCTTGGTTGATTTCAGGAAACCACTTCCACCAGTAGGCTCCTGCGAACCACTCTTGATCCCAGAAGGTTTGAAAAAAGGCCTCGTAGCAGTTAGCCTGCGTCAATAAGCCAACCTTCGTTGCGGAAACTTTGGGATTTAGTTCTGACGAATCAGGCCACTTCCAGGGTTCTATCGCCGCATCTTCGGTACTGCGATAGCCAATCTCAGTGAAAATAACTGGCTTTTGATATTTTTTCTGAACAGCGGTAATTGGCTCGATGTAGGGTTGCCATCCTGCCTTAAGCTGCTCAATAGTGGGAGAAAGCTCTGTCGATAGGGGAAAGTAGGCTTGAATGCCGATGAAATCTAAGGCATCCCAAAACTGAATCTGCTCAAAGGCTTCAAACCAGTTGGCCGCATAGGTGAGTTGACCGTGATAGACCTGACGGATCTCCGCAATTAATTGGCGCCAGTCCTGTTCACGTTGCACCGCCGTTGTCTGTAATTCAGTGCCAATACACAGAGCCGGAATCCTATGAGTTTCAGCGAACCTCGCGTAGTGCAGGATAAAAGTCCGATACTGATTGAACCAAGTTTGCCAGTCCACCTCAGACTGCATCGCAATGTCGGTGCGCCACTTACCCTCACGGACCTGAGTGAGCCAAATATGGGGTTTTAATAGAGTCTTGATCCCTAGCTCCTGAGCATATTGAGTGGTGAGTGCTAATCCCTGATCTGTTTCACCCCAATAGCCGTCTGTTGTCTGTAACATCAGTTCGGGTGAGTCATAGTCCCTTTGCCAGCCAAAGGGCGTCTGGACAATCCAGTTCACATAATTTGCTTTAAGGGACTCTAAATTTTCCCGAGTGATGGGTTGTGGTCCGGCAACCCAAGAGACGCCTTGCTGTTTTTGTGAGTGGTCGGCTTGAGCAATATTGCTAGATTGCTCTGCGGGAGCTGAAATGGGAAAGGTCTCGCCGACTGTATAGCAGCCGATCACGAGTAAATAGGTCATCGCCCACAGGAAAATAAATTTCTTCATCAAAACGCTGTGGGTGACCCGCTGCTTTCAAAATTGGGAGGACAGGAGTAAGAATCGTCGATTGTTCTACTCATTCATTGTCCGATAGGTCGCAACTGCAGACGGAGAAATTTGATTCAAGTAGCGGAAAATCCAGTACTTGAAGACCGTATCCAGCATCACCGGAAAGGTCGCAATAAAGACGTTGATAAAGCTATGGTTCAACGGCAGCCCAAAGTGAGAAAGGGCACTCTCAATAATCACTTCCCAGCCGTGAGGGGAGTGAAAGCCCACAAAGACATCAGTGAAGAGAATGATAATAAACGCCTTGGCACTATCGCTCAAACCGTAGATGATTTCATCGAAAAACGATTTGATGATGGCAATCTGTTCTTTTCCACGGGCAATCAGGATTGCGAAGACAAGCAGAGAGACGAGATCAGCAAAAATGTTTTTGATCGGTTCTGTTAGTTCCCACTGATATTCGTCCGATAGCTCCACGGCCCGTTCTCTGAGCAATTGATTGATATCAGCTTCAGGGATAGGCGCGGGGTTAGTAAGATTCTGAAATTTTAATCTCTGCTCATAGTGCGAAAGCTCATTGAAGACTTTGTTCTCAATTTCAGGGTTAATGATAATCTCAATTTTTTCACTGCCCTGAAAGCGATCCACCACTGGCCCCACCACCACGTATTTCATGAACACCTGAGTCAACAGCGGCAGAATGGTCAGGAGTAGAAGAAAACGAACCGCTCCCTGGGTACGATTGCGAGACACCCGAAAGTCTTGAAGAATGTCTTCTTCAGTGCTCGGATCTGGATCAAGTTCTTTGCGAAATCGGTTGGCGGTCCTCAGGATGGAGCGGGGAACGAAACTGCCACTGTCTAGCTTGGACGGATCGGCCGAGATGTCATCGGACGTAAATTCTCCTTCATAGAGCGAATTCTGGACGGACAGCACGACGGGAACAGACTCCTGTCGCGGGTTCGATCCGTTCACTTTGCCGTTGATTTCGTTCGTCTGAATGAGTGGGGACTGACGTTTTGTGGCCTGCTGTGAGGGCTGAGGCCGCCGAGTGGATGCCAATGTATATCGGATCAACACAGAGTCAACGAAGGTGAGTTTGTCCAGTAAGGACTGGCGCTCAACTGACTTAGCAATGACTTCGGGTACCGCTTCGATGGTGATATCTTCGGGGCTGGGGTCGTAGGCGTCACCGGGGACACCCATTCGCTGCATCAGGTTTGGCCCATCTGGATCGCGGGGGTAGAGATCGACAAAAGAAGTGCCGATTTTATATTCATTGAGACGCCGCCGGATCGTTCTCAGATTTTTATCCCGCTCGGTTTGGAAGTAGGTTGAAACTGCCCCGGTGTAGGGACTGCTAAATCCAATAGGCTGACCGTCAAAGTGTTCATCTTCGATGGCTTTAATTGATTTGGCTGCTTGATAGGCTGCTTCCAACGCTCGCTCTGGTGTGTTTCGGTACCATTTTTCAGCGGCTAAGAAGGTCTTTTTTAGGGTGGAAGCAAGGGGAGAGCGCATGGGGTGCCTAGAGTCCGGGCTATCTAATTCTACTGTCGCTTTAGTGCTATAGATTCAGCGTTCAGGCCCGCAGAGTGAATTTGAGTATGATGGATTTTAGCAAACGGGTTTGATTTAGGTGAACAGTTCTCTTCGTTGGTTCTCTGGTCCTGTCCGCAGCGGCAAGACAACAGCTCTAATTGATCATCTTGCTCTTGAGTCTCAGGTGACGGATGCTTCTAATTTTCTGGTGTTTGCGGTCAATGGCGATAACCGCCAGCGGTTGATGCAGAAGATTGCATTGATCACACCCCACCCAACGGTAACCTCCACCACACCTTTGGGCTTCTTTGAGGATGAGGTGGTGTTGTTTTGGCCGTTGATTACGGAGGCACTGCAGCTTAAGGCTCATTTCCCGGTGCGTCTGAGGCCAGAGACTGAGCAGGCGCTGGCAATTCAGTTCTGGAATGATGCGGTTTGGGAGCAATTGAGGCAGTTTGAAAACTTGAGTTGCGAACGCTGGGTCCGGCGCGTCTTAGATCTGCTGCAGCTCGCAGCGTTTAGCGGCACACCCTTAGAAGAGATTCCCGACCGGCTCCAGCAAGGTTTTGTTCATGATCAGCCCAAAACGTGGGAAATTTTGGGGCAGAGTCTGATTCAATGGCGCAATTGGTGTCTCGATAACGGTCTGCTGACCTATGGCCTGATTACAGAGCTGTTCTGGCGCTACCTGCTGCCAAATCCAACCTATCGCGGACATTTGCTACAGCGCTTCCAGGGCATTATGGCTGACGATGTTGATAGTTATCCGGCAATTACCCGCTCTCTATTTGAAGTCTGGCTGGAAGCCGGTCACCCTGCGGGCTTTACCTTTAATCCTGAGGGCGCCATCCGTTTGGGACTGGGGGCTGATCCAAACCATCTACTGGGCCTTTGCGAGCGCTGCCAAGTTATTTCCCTGACGCCTGCGGCGTATTCGTTGGGAGGTGCAACGGCCGCTAATGAAGCTTTTCCTATGGAGGCAGGCCGGTGGTCGACAATCTCATCTACTGTAATCGACTTTCTCAGCCATGCATCAGTGGCGCTACCGGACTCTATTGTGTCGCTGCGAACCAGCTCTCGAGCGCAGCTCCTGCGTCAGACTGCTGAGACCATTATCGATGCGGTTCAATCTGGTGAAGTTGAGCCGCGAGACATTGCTGTCATTGGTCCGGGTCTTGATACGATTGCCCGCTATACGCTACGAGAAATATTAGCTCGCCAAGGGATTGCTGTTGAATCACTTCAGGATCAGCGACCTCTCAACAGCACGGCCATGGTTAGGGCTTTGCTGACGCTCCTAACCTTAGTTTATCCAGGTCTAGGGCGTTTAGTGGATCAAGAGCAGATTGCAGAGATGCTGGTGGTTCTGACGACTCCAACGTCTGACTCGGATCAAGCAGAGCTCATCGACCCGGTGCGAGCTGGTTTACTGGCAGACTACTGTTTTCAAGCTCACCCTGAACAGCCACGTTTACTACCGATTGAGAGCTTCCCTAGGTGGGATCGACTGGGTCACCAAGCAACAGTGGCCTACAACCGAATTCTGAGCTGGCTGGCACAGCAAACGGTGGCAACGACAGTCCAGCAACCCTATTTGACGTTGAGTCCTGTGTTCATCTTAGATCGGGCCATTCAGCACTTTTTTTCGGCTCAGGTGCTTTCCTTTGATCAGCTATCGGTTCTGAGAGAACTGATAGAAACGGCCCAGCATTATTGGGAGGTCGATACTCGGCTGCGCCAGACTCAGACTCGAACAGAGCCAATGGCTGTAACGGTGGGTCAGTTTATTGCTCTTTTGCGTCAGGGGACGATTACGGCCAATCCGTATCCGGTTAATCATCAAGGCCATCAGGCCGTTATGCTCTCAACAACGTTCCAGTATCGGATGGCGCGTCAGGTGCATCGCTGGCATTTCTGGTTAGATGCAGGCTCTGCGCTGTGGCATGGAGGAGGGGCAGTCGTTCTATGGGGTGCTCCCTTCTTCCTTCAAAGTTGGTCTGGCGATCCGCTAACGGTGGATGATGAGCTTGTTCAGGATCAGCAACAGCTTGAGCGACTGATGCAAGATCTGCTGGGACGAGTCACTGAGCGAGTTTACCTGTGCTACAGCGAACTGTCAGTAAGCGGCCAAGAGCAGGCAGGGCCTTTATTGCCTCTCGTGGATGCTGCTGCATCGCCATTGAATTATTCAGGAATAATGGCCTGATTACAAGTGCTAATGTTTATGGCGGCCAGACGACAAATTGATGAGGGTAATCAGTGACTGCTTTCTACCGTTGAGACGGGTGAGAATACCCTGCGAAGGACTCAAGAGTAAGACGACGAGTACAAACAGTGTGGATGATGCCAAGACGATGGCTGGTCCTGAGGGCACACCTGTGTAGTAACTGCAATAGACGCCCACTGCGCTAACGCTGGCTCCCAACTCAGCACCTACAATCATCATCTGGTGCAGCTCTTTGACGAGTAAATAAGCCGTCAGTGCTGGCCCAACAAGCATTGAGATCACCAAGATGACGCCAACGGCCCGCACACTAACAATCACCGTCAATGTAATTGCAGCCATCAGACCGATGTACAAAATATTGATGGGAAGGCCCATGACCTTTGCCCTAGTGGGATCAAAGGTGTACAGCAGCAGTTCTTTATAGACCAGCCTCACCGTTGTCAGCAGCAGCAATGTGACGATCAGGGTGTACGTGATGTCAGTGGAGGTGACGCCGAGAATGTCACCAAACAACAAACCGTCTAGGTCGAACTGATTTTTAAGAAGCGACAGCAGCATAATCCCAAGGGCAAAAAAGGTGGAGAATGTGATTGCCATTGCCGAATCTGCTTTAATCCGGGATTGAGCGCGAATCCAGGTGATGAAGAGTGCCCCTGCTAAGCCAGAGCAAAAGGCTCCAATCAAGACATTAATGCCAGTGAAGGCAGCAACCGAAAGCCCTGGCAAGACATAGTGAGCAATGACGTCCCCCAACAGTGTCATGCGTTGCAAAATCAAGAAGCTACCGATGACCGGACACAACAGGATGCCGACTAAGATGCGATCGCATCTCGCATAAACGCATAGCATAACCCAGTGGCTCCAATACCCAATCGAACATGATTGATCTGCCTAACAGAAAAAAGGCATATCTACATCCCGGCGACCCACCGTTCCGCGATAGGCTCGCTGCAGGTTTTCCGGCGTCATCACCTGCTCCAGCCCCCATCGGCAATTAAAGACTGATTGAGCAGCAACAGCCGATCGAGCTGTGACATCGAGTCACCCTAGTCATGACTGCTCACCAGCAGAATTTTCCCTTGAGCCTTTAGCTCATCAAAGACATCAAAAATGATATTCTCCGTGGGCTGCTGGTATAAGCCCCAGCATGGCCTTCATCAGCGTATTTTACCAGCTCCAATTAGGGCCAATTACTCCGACAAGCTGAAGCTGACCTGGGAGTAATCTAAAGGATCTAAAGCTAACCTGACCTAAGCCCCGCCCCTCTCGATAACTGACCGCTAACTGTTGAACCTCTAGCATGCCGCCTAGAGCCGAGAATGATACTCATCATGGAGTGGTTGCTACTTTGAAGCAAGGGTATATACGCTGAACTGCATTTGTGGTGGATGTCCCTGCAGTTAATTTGATTGGGTGTTTGATTAAATGGCACTCTTGTCGCCTTTCCTGGCCCACTACCCGCACAATAGCAGGACGGGAACTTTTTGAACTCACGGCAGTCACAATATCTCTTGACTTGTACGATAAGTAAGGGCTGAAAACGCGGCTTATTGTCTAGAGTAGAGGCTTTCACTTCGTTGCCAATGCAACTCCTCGGGGGAGTGTAGTGATAGTGTAATCATACAAACATAGTGCTTTCTGCCCATGCTGAATGGTCTGAGTGATGCGTTTCTGAGACTGAGAAACCGTCATTTTTTTCTAATTGATGCCGTTTGTTTCACATTGACACCGCTGTTGGCGTTGAACTTGCGGTTAGACAGTGTGGGGGTGCCCGAACATCATCAAGCGGGCCTGATTGCCATTACGTTACTGTTTATCTTTCTGAAGTTTTCAGTTTATTTGCCTTTTGGCCTCTATCGTTCGTTTTGGCGCTATGCCAGCATTGATGAACTGCTCAAGATCGTGTCCTTGACCCTTGCAGTCATCATCCTGCAAGCCTTTGCTTTTTCGACCCTGCAGTCTCTCGGCTTGATTGCCTTACCTCGTTCACTTCCCTTCATTGAGGGCCTGCTAACCCTACTCGTCGTAGGTGGTAGTCGGTTCAGTCTCAGAGCAATTGAGCGCTTCAATCACCGCTGGGGAAGCCTATCGCAGTGGCGTACCTCCCAAGCACATGCTCTGATTATCGGTGCCGGTGATGCAGGTGTTGCCCTTGCTCGAGAGCTAGAATCTAATCCTGGGGTGAGTTTGGTCCCCGTTGCTTTCATTGATGACGATCCCAAAAAGCGCAAGCTGAAAATCCGAGGACTGCCGGTTCTCGGAGATCGCACCTTGATTCCTGAAATTGTCAAAACACTGCAGATTCAGGTCGCCATTATTGCGATGCCCTCGATTTCAGGCCCCGTGATCCGAGATATTGTCTCTATCTGTCATCAGGCCGGGGTAGAAACAAAAACCCTACCTGCTCTGCAGGATATCTTGAGCAGTTCAAGAAACCTACGTCAAAGCCTGCGAGAAGTGCAGATCGAAGATTTGCTCAGACGGGAGCCGGTTTATATTGATGTTCAGCGTGTTCAGAAGCTTTTGCAAGGCAAGCGTGTCTTAATTACCGGTGCTGGAGGTTCCATTGGTAGCGAGCTCTGTCGGCAGGTCTACAGCCTCAATCCGAAAGAAATGATTCTGTTGGGGCATGGAGAAAATTCGGTCTTCAATATTCAGCAAGAATTACATAACCTAGGTGGGGATAGGGGTTGCGACAATAATGGCTCGGGTTACCTGAATGCCCCTATTTTGACTCCGTTCATTGCTGATTTACGCCATCCGGCTCGACTCCGGTTTGCCTTTGAGCAGTTTCAGCCAGAGGTCATTTTTCATGCCGCAGCTCATAAGCATGTTCCTCTGATGGAAGACAATCCACCAGAAGCCATTACCAACAATGTTCTAGGAACCAAAGCCCTCGTGGATTTGGCTGTAGAGTTTGGCGTCGAGAACTTCGTCATGATCTCCACAGATAAGGTTGTGAACCCCACTAGTGTGATGGGCGCTAGTAAGCGGGTCGCGGAGATGCTTGTCCTGCAGGCCGCTCGGAGAAGTCATCGGTCGTTTGTCATTGTTCGTTTTGGTAATGTCCTGGGTAGTCGAGGCAGCGTCATCCCGACTTTTAAGCGTCAAATTGCTGAAGGTGGACCGGTGACGGTGACTCATCCTGACATCTGTCGCTACTTTATGACCATTCCTGAAGCGGTCCAGTTGGTGCTGCAGGGGTCCGTCCTCAGCCCAGGGGGCGAAGTGCTGATGCTCAACATGGGTGAACCGGTCAAAATCGTAGATCTAGCCAATGATTTGATTTGTCTTTCAGGCTATCAAGTGGATAAGGACATCAAAATTTGCTTCACAGGTCTGAGACCTGGGGAGAAGCTATATGAGGAGTTACTCATTCCTGGAGAGGAGTACCAACCCACCGAGCATGAAAAATTGTTAGTGGTCAAAAATGCTAGCAGGACTGTATCAGAACAGCTGACGCGGGTGGTTGCTGATTTGGGACAAGCTGCCTTTAGTAACGATTCTGAGCAGATTCGCGGTCTACTCAAAACGCTCGTTGATGGGTACCAGACTCAAACTGTAAGGACTAGGCAGTACGTGAAAACGGCAGCCAGGAATAAATAACGCCTCTCTCGTCAAGCTCGATAAGTTCCCTGTGACGCACTGTCTCTCTCTGGATAGGTGACGTGAAATTTTTATCGCAAAAACCACGAAAAAAGTGTATTGAATTTGACAGTTTTATGCAAAAAAGATATATTTGATACAGAAATATATCGTTCATCTCTAGCTAGTCCTCGTGTCGATGACAAATTTGTGGGCAAGACGGAGACGGAAGTAGGGGCTCGCCCTGAAGGAACGCGCCTCACCCACTTGTATCGTTATGAGGCGAGAGCTATGCAACTTAAATATCGTGGCGTTGATTATGAATACGTTCCTCCTCAGGTTGCGGCCAAGCCGACTGAGCTAGTTGGAACCTATCGCGGTTTGGAGTGGAGATTTAAGACGGCCACTTCTTCAGTGCAGCAGCCAACCTTAGATTTAGTTTATCGAGGTGTTGCGTATCAGACTGGCCAGCACCCAACCGTGCCTGAGAAATCGATCTCCTCGTCCCCGGCAGTCAAGGCTGGAGCATCTGCCAAGGATATGGCCCGGGCCTTAATGCTTGGTCATCATACCCTCATTAAGCATCGGCAGCAGTCGATGTTGGGACGTGTTGCAGCTGAGGTGGGCCTTGGTTTAGAGGCTTCTCATTACTGGAGTCATATTCAAGGCAAGGCAAATCCTGGGTTTAGAGCAACTTATGATCGCAGCCCGGCTGCACTAAGTTAGTAATTTCTGGGCATACTAGAAATATCACTACTGAATGATAAGGATAGGTCAACACCTGTCCTTATTTTTTTTTGATTTTTTGTCGGTTTCTCAATCAAACTAAGGCCACGGCCGTAATCAAACTAAGGCCAACGACGATCAGTGTGGGGTCGTGCTTATGACTCGTCCCTACGTCTGAATTGGCAGCAACGGTGCAAGTACAACAGCGTTTCCCCCACTAGAACGGTAGAATTATTAAGGAATATTTACACTCTCTGCCATGCCTCGTCGCGCTGACGCTAAGAAACGCCAGGTTCTATCTTCTTCTAAGGCATCCTCCTCGACGCCCTCTGCCGACAACATCATTCGAATTCGAGGGGCACGTCAGCACAATCTTAGAAATATTGACCTTGAGATTCCTCGTGATCAGTTGATTGTTTTTACGGGGGTTTCTGGATCAGGCAAGTCTTCTCTGGCGTTCGATACAATTTTTGCCGAGGGTCAGCGCCGCTATGTAGAGTCTTTGAGTGCCTATGCCCGTCAGTTTCTTGGTCAGGTAGATAAGCCTGACGTGGATGCCATTGAGGGCTTGAGTCCGGCAATCTCCATCGATCAAAAATCGACATCTCACAACCCCCGCTCTACGGTGGGAACGGTGACTGAGATTTATGATTATTTGCGCTTACTTTACGGAAGAGCAGGAGAGCCTCACTGCCCTAGATGCGATCGCACCATCACGCCGCAGACCATTCAACAAATGGTGGACCGGATTATGCAGCTTCCAGAAAAATCTCGCTTCCAGGTGCTAGCACCCGTTGTACGTGGTAAAAAAGGGACTCACAAAAAGTTGCTTTCGAGCCTAGCCGCTGAAGGATTTGTCCGTGTGCGCGTTAATGGTGAGGTACTAGAACTCAGCGATAATATCGATCTAAATAAGACGCATAAGCACGATATTGAGGTTGTTGTCGATCGCCTAATTCTGAAGCCAGATATCGAAGAGCGCCTGGCGGATTCACTGTCTACGAGCCTGCAGAGGTCTGAAGGCATCGCAATGGTAGAAGTCTTGCCCGATCCAAAGGCCAATATTGTACCGCTGAGGCCGGAAGGGGTACCCAAAGCGGCAGACAGCAATGGCAAATACGAAACTGAAGAGCCTCTCAAATCGACGGTTCTATTATTCTCAGAGAACTTTGCCTGTCCTGAGCACGGGGCTGTGATGGAGGAACTTTCGCCCCGCTTGTTTTCCTTCAACTCGCCCTATGGTGCCTGTCCCAACTGTCATGGGTTAGGGAGCTTACCTACCTTTGCTCCTGAACTGATTGTGCCGGATCCGAGTCTGCCGGTTTATGCTGCGATCGCACCTTGGTCAGACAAAGATAACACCTACTATTTCTCACTTTTATACAGCGTTGGTCAGGCCATTGGATTTGAGCTTCAAAGCCGCTGGGATCAGCTTACATCTGAGCAGCAACACACTGTCCTCTATGGCACGAAAGAAGCTATTTATCTCGAAGTCGATTCTCGTTATCGGCAGTCCAAGGGCTATCACAAACGTTATGAAGGCGTCATTCCGCTCCTCGATCGCCACTATAGAGAGAGTACCTCCGAGAATTATCGACAGAAGCTAGAGCAGTATTTAATTTCACAGCCCTGTGACGTTTGTGACGGTAAGCGTCTAAAGCCAGAATCCCTCGCCGTGCGCATGGGGCAGTATGGTCTGATTGATCTGACCTCTGCCTCCATCCGAGACTGCTTGGACCGCGTTGAGTCTATGCAGTTGACTGCGAGACAGGCCCAAATTGGCGATCTGGTTCTCAAAGAGATAAAGGCCCGCCTCAAGTTCTTGCTAGACGTGGGACTGGACTACCTCACCCTTGACCGTACCGCTATGACCCTCTCTGGTGGCGAAGCGCAGCGGATTCGACTAGCGACCCAGATTGGTGCAGGTCTAACAGGTGTGCTTTATGTGCTAGACGAACCCAGCATTGGCCTCCATCAGCGAGATAATCATCGCTTGCTAAAAACTCTGACTAAGCTTAGAGACTTGGGCAATACTCTAATTGTGGTCGAGCATGATGAGGACACAATCCGGGCAGCGGACCATATCGTTGATATTGGCCCTAAAGCCGGGATTCACGGTGGTGAAGTCGTTGTTCAAGGCGGGCTAGAAGATCTGCTATCGGCCTCAGAGTCTCTCACTGGTCTCTATCTCTCTGGGCGGGAGGTGATTCCTACCCCTGAGACTCGACGGAAGGGCAATGGACGGTCTCTGATCCTCAAGCAAGCGAACCGAAACAACCTGCAAAACTTAGATATCGACATTCCTTTAGGCGAGCTGGTCTGTATCACGGGGGTCTCAGGATCGGGTAAGTCTACCCTCATGAATGAACTGCTTTATCCTGCTCTTCGACATCATCTTGGACAAAAGGTACCGTTTCCCAAAGAGCTAGAGCGCATTGGGGGACTCAAAGCTTTAGATAAAGTGATCGTTATTGACCAGTCACCCATTGGCCGTACGCCTCGGTCTAATCCGGCGACCTATACTGGGCTGTTCGACGTCATTCGCAGCATATTTTCTGAGACGATTGAAGCGAAGGCGAGGGGATATAAGCCAGGACGATTCTCTTTCAACGTTAAAGGTGGACGCTGTGAAGCTTGTGGTGGTCAGGGCGTTAACGTGATTGAAATGAATTTTTTGCCCAACGTTTATGTTCAGTGCGAAGTCTGTAAAGGGGCGCGCTACAACCGTGAGACGCTGCAGGTAAAGTACAAGAGCAAATCCATCGCTGATGTTTTGGATATGACGGTGGAAGAGGCATTGGGATTTTACGAAAATATTGCTAAAGCTGCCGCTAAGCTACAGACGCTAGTCGATGTCGGCTTGGGCTATGTCCATCTAGGGCAGACAGCTCCCACGCTATCGGGGGGGGAAGCGCAGCGGCTGAAGCTAGCGACGGAACTCTCGCGGCGGGCAACGGGCAAAACGCTGTATCTGATTGATGAGCCGACGACGGGACTGTCGTTCTATGATGTCCACAAGTTGCTGAACGTGCTGCAGCGGCTGGTGGATAAGGGAAATTCAGTTTTGGTAATCGAACATAATTTAGACGTGATTCGCTGCTCGGATTGGGTGATTGACTTAGGGCCAGAGGGAGGCGATCGTGGGGGAGAACTTGTGGCCTATGGCACCCCTGAAGAAGTGGCGAAGGTGGAGAAGTCTTATACAGGTCAGTATCTTAAGCAGGTCTTGGCACTCCATCCACCTCAAGCCATACAAAATGATTAGCATGAGAATCGCTGTCCCTGGGCAAACTAAACTTAGTCAGGACATTGTCCCAGTGATTGTGAATGTTTTCTCTCATACATGGATATGAACGAAAACAGTAATGAAGAGGCAGAATGCAACGTTCTACTATCGCTTTGTTATCAGATAGTTTTGCAAGATTATGAAGCGACCCAATGACATGGATACTCCTATTTTGTAGGCATTGGTATTTCGACGTGGATAACTGCTCTCGGATTTTTGACAGTGACACCTGAGGCTGATGTGCCAGAGTTTGTTTTTTTGAGGATAACCATTGCCTCCATAGTGTTTATATTGCTTCTGACACTCATTTTCCATTCAAAATATAGTCCCATTTATCGCCGCAGCCTAGAACGATCCTGGAAGCAGAGTCGATTTTCAGACGATCCTCGAATGCTGAACTTTTCGGAATCAGGTGTTTCATTTGAGTCAGAAGAGATAAAAGGAACAAGGCCCTGGGAGAAATATATAGAGCTGGAAGTTAAGGAAACGGTATTCCTTCTCTTCTATGTCTCACTTCGTAACGACAACTATCACATCATATCTAAATCGGCCTTTGCTGCAGATGATGAGCTCATAGGATTTTGTAACCTCTTACGGAGAAAACGACTCAGTATCGTTGATATCCACAGACGGCTTCCTTCAGGGGCAGACTTATGACATCGTTAATCACTTTTTAGCTGAGCAGTGCCTGGTTCTTATGGCGCCCCACCTGTAGAAGTGGCAAGCGCAATTATCAGTGATTCTGTTTGAGTTAACATTGAAGCAAGATTTCAATATGAATCACCATGAGTCAAGCAACAACGAGCGTTCGCTGGACAACCCAGGATATTGAATCGTTACCGGAAAACGAGTGGATTCGCTACGAGATTATTGATGGGGAGTTGTTTGTGACGAGATCGCCCCACCATAAGCATCAGCAAATTGCAGGACGAGTTTTTGCGGTCCTTGATTCCTGGTCGCTAGAAAGTGGTCTAGGGGAACCATCCATTATGCCGGGTCTCGTTTTTTCAGACTCGGACAACGTATCACCCGATGTCATTTGGATCAGCGATGAACGGATAGCTCAAATTCAAGATGAAGCGGGACATTTTCGGGGGGCACCTGAACTGGTGGTAGAAGTTCTCTCCCCAGGTCAGGCTAATATCGATCGCGATCGCCTTGCGAAACTGAAGCTGTACTCAGCACAAGGTGCTCATGAGTATTGGATTGTTGATCGGTTCGCTCGGCGAGTTGAAATTTACCGTCGAGAGAATGCTCAACTCGTCTTAGTAGCAACATTGTTAGATGGAGATGAGATCGCATCTCCCCTACTGCCTGGGTTTACCTGTCAAATTACTAGCCTCTTCGGATCGCGATAGACGAGAGATTCTTCACAACACTCTCGCGTTTTGAACCACAATCCCCCGTGTTCTTAATCTTCAATCCCTTGTTGCCAAGTTTTTACTGCATCAACATGATTTGCGATCGCAACACAGCGCACAAGCAGCTCTAGATCAATTCCTGGTACAGCTTCACTCTTGGCTATCAACTCATAGTCAAGCGGCTCTCCTTCTCCTCGCAGATGGTAAATCTGTAGTGCCCCATCTTCCCAAAACCAGATTTCTGCAATCTTCAGTCGCTTATATACTTCTAATTTGCTGACGCCACCACTGGAAAACACAACTTCAATTGCAAGATCAGGGCGAGATTTCCCTGGTGCTAGCTTATAGGATTTATCGGCCTCTCGTTTTACCCGACCCGTTTCACTTTCTAAGGTCATGGAGCCAATGGGCGTAAAATCAAATCCTGCCATCAACAGGAAAAGCTCTAGTAGAGCGGCGATCCGTTCCTTGACTGTTTCATGTGCTTCACTGGGAATCTGTACAATCTCTAGTACACCATCTAAGAAAGAGAGGCGATATCCTGGGCGATCTAGCAACTGCTCGACGGCTTTGAACTCGCGCCAAGTGAGTCCCTCAAATAAGAGCGGCGTTTCTTTCTGAGGCTTGCTTAAGGTTGCTGTAGTCATAGGAGATTGATGATGACAGCTTTGTTACTGATCATATGCGATCGCATCTTAGCCTCGGCAGACCATAAGCTGTTTGCCTATGATCTGCCTGGACTCTCATCCCGAAAGTGCGTTTGCCCTATTTATTCTCGCGTCTTCGCATTGATGTATGTCATGACGTTCCGAAGCGCCTGTTCTGCATAACTATCTCCTGGACGCTCTTCTAAAGCTTTCTGGAAATGACGGCTAGCTTTTTGATAGGCCTTGCGCTCGGCTGCATCATAACCTAATCGCATGTAGCGATCGTAGATTGGCTCTGGTCCTTGGCTCTTTTGCTCCTGCTTGCCACCTTTGACAACATCAACAGCATTCCAGTAAGCAATGGTGGCCTGACGATCGTTCGGACGCTCATACAGCGCACTCCGAAAATAGGTGACAGCCGTTTGGTGATCGTCTCGCTGAGCTGCTGCATACCCTAGACGGAGATAGCGATCATAGGGGCGTTCACCCTCATAAACGTTGGGTAGAGAGATTAAATCCTCAAGATCAGCACCCTCCCCTCGGCGAATATAGGTTTTAGTATTAATAATGGCTTGGGCCGCGTAGCCATCATTGGGCCGCTCAGCTTGTGCACGTTGAAAATTAATCAGCGCTGTTTGATAGTCGCCACTTTCTGTCGCGTCATAGCCAATTTCCATGTAGCGGTCATAATCAGTCTCAGGTGGGTCGTTGGCGCTACCGTCTGCTTTATCCTGCAAGGCACTTTGAGCATTCCAGTAGGCCGTCGTCGCATCGCGATCCAGTGGACGTTCGTAGAGGGCATTCCTGAAGTGAATAGCGGCGGAAACATGGTCATCCTGCTTGACCGCTGCGTATCCTCGTCGCATATGGAAATCGTAGGCGAGTTCTCCTGTCTGACCAAAGTTTGTGGTGGCGGCTGGCACAGCGGGAATTTGAGCTTGTGCCTGTAGAGGAGTGGCGAGAATCACCAAGCCCAAAATCGGCGACATTGCTTTTGTGGCAACCCTAATGTTCATCGTTAGATATTTCACCTGTGTATCAATTTTCAACGGTTCAAGACTGACTGAGTTAAATCTACGATGGCAAAAAAGTAAGTCTGCCGCCTATACCCTTTGTTAGAGGCGGCGTTAAAGAAGCTCTATAGCGAAAGATAGAACCCTGCTTGGCCGACAGGCCTTCCGCATCTTTTTCGAAGGCGTGGTTAGCTGCCTGCAAGGCTACTGTCTATGCTTGCGTTAATAGCCTTCCACTCAAGGTCTGAAAGCGGTTGATTACGCAACTGCATCTGAAAGCAATCTTCTGCAGCCTGGGTTAGGGATTGAATGATTTTGGACTGAGGTAGATGTTGAGCGGTGATAGGTTGCCCTACGTTTGCTTCTTCGCCAAAAACTTGAAGGTAGAGTTCAGAGTCAGGCTGTAATCGTATTGAGCCATGTTGAAGCACTGTTGCTCCTTGCCATGCCTGGGCGCTGCCAATTAGCTTTGTGCCATCGGTGAGGACGAGGTCGGCATCAGTTGCGATCGCAAAACAATTCGGCTGTTCCATATAACCCCGCCCCGCTCCACCGAAGTGCAGCGAAACGCCCAGCGTCTGCCACCCCTGAATCAGAAATTCACACAGCGCTCGGTAAGCCTGCCGTCGGTTCCCCGATTGATTATTGACCACTAACATATAGGTCAGGTCACCCTGATGCAGGACCGCTCGCCCCCCTGACGGTCGGCGCACAAGCTCTACGGGCTGTTGATTCCAAGTTAACTTCTGCCAATGCTGAGGCCAGCGCTGCTGATTCTTACCCAGCGAGATGGCTGCAGGGGACCAGGTGTAAAAGCGCAGAACGGCAGGATGCTCACCCTTTGCACACTGCTGAAACAGCCATTGATCCAGCGCCATCTGCAGGTGACCGGGTGCCGCAAAGGGCGGAATCAGTCGCCAGGTCTGAGACACCTAATTGAGAGACCTAAGCAGCAGGGAATTCAGCCACCAGCTCATCATCATAGTCATCGGCAATGGTGGCCACGATGGTAATTAAATGGGACATTTCGCCAGGGGATAGATCGGCCACTGACCGGCTTGTAACCACAACAATACTGTCCTTAAAGATGCCAAAACGCGCCTCGAACGTCCCCATCCAGTTGAGTTCCATTAGCTTTCGCATCAGACCCGCTTCGTTTTGCACCGGCAAGGCCAGGACCGGCGACCAAACGGTAAAGGTATCTTCGTCAGTGCTGCCCGTGAGTTGAATAAAAACCTCAACGCTGCCGTACTTAAACTTCCAGAGGTGTCCGGCCTGGGTGCGGTTAACTAAGCTACTGTGCTCTTGGTCAAGGCTAGAGATGACGGTTTCAATCACCTCAACATAGTTGTTGTTCACGTCAGTTTCAGTAAGATCCACCGTTGCAATATCCGAATCGTAGGTCTGCATATCAAAGGAATGAAGTCAGGTGGGCAAGACAAGAGACAAACTTTTGTAAAGTCCAGCTCTGTTTTTCCGAGAGGCGCTAGGTCTAAATAGAGCTTCAGCATAAACTGAAGATCCAGCGCTCATGCACTGATCATACCGTTGCTCCTGTCGCCATTACCCGTTAAGGCGGTTTTTATTAAGGAAAGTCATGTTGACCATTGTGCTTGTCATTAATCTATTGCTGGCGATCCTCTGTTTGGGGGTTGCTTGGCAAGTTTGGCGACTCAAGCAATCGCTCGGACAGGTCGCCGATACGCTGATTGAGGTGGAACAAACAGCCCACCCTATTTTGTATGGCGCACCTCAGACAATTACCGAGAGCTATCAGCGGGTGGAAGAAGTTTGCGATCGCATCCGTCAGATCGAGCCACAGCTCCGTCGCGCCAGACAGGCTATCCGGCTCATTGCTTGGCAGCGGCGTCGGTTCCGGTAGCTTTCTTCTTAATGACCCTCAACTTCAAAACAGCATTTAAACTTTGGAATAGCATTCAGATGTCAAACAATCATTCAGGCGTATTTTTAGGTGGAGTCCTTGTCGGTACCGCCGTCGGCACCGTCACCAGTCTACTTTTAGCGCCCAAGTCAGGGCGAGAGAACCGCTACCTGCTTAAGGAAACAATGGATGCCCTGCCAGACCTTGCAGACGATCTGTCCGCCAATCTGCAGCTTCACGCTGGTCGTCTTTCCACCTCAGCCGTCAAGCGCTGGGATGAAACCCTCGAACGCCTTGGGGAAGCCATTGAAGCAGGGGTAGAAGCCACCCAGGCCCAGCGCCAGCACCTGCAGCAGACTGCTCAGAATAATGCGTCAGAGGGGTAAGGCAGTGGTTGACGTTTGCCTTGGGTAATAAGCTGTGACGACCCCCCTCTTTTGGCTCGGACTGTCAATTTTACTGGTGGCAATTTGTCTCGCCGTTGTGCTGGCTGTGGCCATTCCCGCATTTCTAGAACTAGCGAGGGCGGCCCGCAGCGCGGAGAAGCTCTTTGATACCCTCGCGCGGGATCTGCCCCCGACTTTAGAGGCTTTGCGGCTTACAGGTTTAGAGGTTCAAGAATTAACAGATGGTCTCGGCGATGGCGTCGAAAGTGCAGGCCGCGTCGTCAAGCAGGTGGACCGTAGCCTCCAGGAGACTAAGCAGCAGGTGCAGAGCGCGGAGATCACCACTCGCAGTATGGTGACCGGTGCCAAAGCGGCCTGGAAAACGCTAACGACCCCGAAGCCGCCTCGTCGAGCTAAACCTCAGGCGGGGCAGCCAGCATCGGACCCGTCGCCAACCGTTCCCACCCCAGAGAAAACGCACGCAAATGGTCATTCACATGCGGTACAGCAGGATATGACACCCAAGGGAACTGATTCTTCGGTATCGTAATCTTTAAAGACGGTAGGCCGATCCTCGCTTACTATGAACCTCAGTTCAGTATTTAACGGGTAGCGCATGGACTTGAAATCCCTGATTCGTGACATTCCAGATTTCCCCAAGCCTGGAATCATGTTCCGCGACATTACCACCTTGCTGCAAAATGCAGAAGGCTTGAACTACGTCATTGATCGCTTGGCTGAAGAACACGCCGACCAGGGCATCAACTACGTTGTCGGTATGGAGTCGCGCGGCTTCATTTTCGGCACTCCCCTTGCTTACAAGCTCGGGGCTGGTTTTGTCCCCGTTCGTAAACCCGGTAAGCTTCCGGCCCCGGTGCATGGCATTGACTATGAATTAGAGTACGGCACCGATCGCCTAGAGCTACACCAGGATGCGTTTCAGCCCGGAAGTAAGGTGCTCATCGTTGATGATTTGATCGCAACCGGCGGAACAGCGGCGGCCACCGCCAAGTTAATTAACCAGTGTGACTGCACGCTAAGTGGCTTTGCCTTCATCATTGAACTAACGGCCCTCAATGGACGGCAGCACCTGCCCGACGTTCCGATTAACGCCTTGGTACAGTACTAGCCCCTGAGAGCTTTGCATGATTGACCAGCCAAAAACACCTGATATCCAGTCAAAGCCGTCTGTGATTGATGGTCTGCGGGCTTTTTTAACCAGTGACACCTTTGCGTACGTCGTTAAGCGACTATTCCAGGGACTGATCACGCTGTTCCTGGCTTCTATCCTGTGCTACGTGATTGTGCAGCTCACGCCTGGAAACTACCTCGATAAGTTGAGAACCGATCCCAAGATTTCGCCGGAGCGGTTAGCGGAGTTAGCAAAGCAGTTTGGCTTAGAAGATGAGCCGGAGTCCCCTATCGCAGCCAAAGCCTGGAGCCAGTTTTGGAGCCTTTGGGGACCGTGGCTCGGGTGGGTGTTTCAGCGCTATTGGCTGTGGTTGGGGCAGGTGCTTCAGGGCAATTTTGGCTATAGCTTTGCCTCTCAACGTCCTGTTTTGACGTTGATTGCGGAAAAAGTCCCAAATACTTTGCTGCTTTCGATCGCTTCTATTTTGATTACCTGGGCCATCGCTCTGCCTTTGGGGATTATTGGTGCCGTTAAGCAGAACCGTTTGACCGATCGAGTTTTAAGGGTCTTTAGCTATGCAGGCCAAGGATTTCCTAGCTTCATCACGGCCCTCTTGCTGCTGTTTTTTGCCCAGAGCACGCCTCTCTTTCCCGTTGGTAACATGACGAGCGTTTATCATGCGGATCTTTCGCCCATTGGCAAGGTTTTAGATATTGGCTGGCACATGATTCTGCCGACTTTGGCCTTGACCGTGACCAGCTTTGCCGGTCTTCAGCGTCTGACTCGCGGTAATCTACTGGATGTGCTGCGG
Organism: Acaryochloris thomasi RCC1774; assembly: GCF_003231495.1. Classification (NCBI taxonomy): domain Bacteria; kingdom Bacillati; phylum Cyanobacteriota; class Cyanophyceae; order Acaryochloridales; family Acaryochloridaceae; genus Acaryochloris; species Acaryochloris thomasi. The sequence goes on along the minus strand of NZ_PQWO01000016.1, from coordinate 3,191 downwards.
CAAAATTATGTGCAGACGGCTCGGGCAAAGGGCTTGCCGGAGAATAAGGTGATTTATGTTCACGCTCTTCGCAATGCGGTTAACCCACTGATTACTTTGCTGGGATTTGAGTTTGCGAGTCTGCTGGGTGGTGCGTTTATTGCCGAAACTTTTTTCAACTGGCCGGGACTGGGCCGTTTGATTCTTAAGGCGGTTCTAGAGCAAGACTTATATTTAGTGATGGCGAGCTTGATGATCGGGGCTGTGATGCTGATTATCGGTAATTTGCTGGCGGATCTGCTGCTGAAAGTTGTAGATCCCCGAATTCAGCTTGATGAGATGAAGTAGGGAGGGTCTGGATGGATTCAGCGCTTTATTATGTGTTGCGATCGCAAGCCAACAGCAACTATCTCACAGCCCACCCGAACCCCGACACAGCGGTGGCCTATCTCTTAGTGTTCTCAGAACAGTTTGACGCCCTCAGCTATCTCAACACCCACGGCAGCGAAGTTGCTCAACACTTTCAGGTTGAGACCCTTCCCACTCGACAACTTCGAGGGGTCTTAGATCGCTGGCAGCTCCAAGGGATTGGCCTTGTTCAAGATCCGCTGCTGCCGCGCATCGAATTCTTGCAGGTAGAAAAATCGTAAATCTTTGATATTTCTACTCAAGATCGGCTTCGTTTTGCCAGACCTTGTATAGATCAGGCCTGCGATCGCAAGTCCGCTCCTGCTGCTGCTCCCGTCGCCATTGAGCAATTTGCCCATGATTCCCAGAGCGCAGAACCGCTGGAACCTCCCAGCCACGGAAAACGGCAGGGCGTGTATATTGCGGATAATCCAGCAACCCTGCCTCAAAGCTTTCATACTTTAGAGAATCAGCTTTTGCCACCGTTCCCGGCAGCAATCTCAGCACTCCATTGAGCAATGTTAAAGCTGGAATTTCGCCACAGGTCAGCACAAAATCCCCCAAAGAAATTTCCCGCGTCACTAAGTGCTCTGCCACTCGCTCATCGACGCCCTCGTAGTGCCCACAGATCAGTACCAATTGTTCGCAACGTGTAAGGTCTTGAAATAAAGTCTGATTCATCGTTTCTCCCTGCGGCGTTAGCAGAATAATTTCCCGCCTAGAGAGCTGAGGTAAAGACTCAACTGCTGCAAAAATGGGATCAGGTTTCATCAGCATCCCTACGCCGCCACCATAGGGTTCATCATCAACCCGGTGATGCTTATCGGTCGTGAAATCCCTAGGATTGACTAAGTTAACTTCCGCAATCCCCTTCGCCAAAGCCTTGCCCACCAAGCTACTTGATAAAGGTGAAGCAAAAAACTCCGGGAATAGAGTCACAATATCAAAACGCATCATCTAAGCCGTCAGCATTGAACCCACTCCAGCATCCGTAAAAATCTCTAACAGCAAAGCATGGGGGACTTGGCCATCAATAATGTGAGCCGCATTCACCCCTTGAGCGAGAGATCGGACACAGCACAAGACTTTAGGAATCATACCGCCCGCCACAATCTGCTGTTCAATCAAAGACCGCGCCTCCCCGATGCTCAGCTGGGGAATCAGCGTCGACGAGTCCTTTGCATCGCGTAGAATCCCGGCTGTATCAGTCAGCAGAATCAATTTCTCTGCATCAAGAGAAGCCGCAATCTCCCCAGCCGCAGTATCTGCATTGATATTATAGGGTTGTCCCTCTTCGTCATCGGCCACACTGGAAACAATTGGGATGTATCCGCCGTCTAGCAACGTAGAAATGACATCTGCATTCACCGCATTTACCTCCCCCACAAACCCGATCTCCGCTTCCCCTTGAGGGCGAGCCGTAACTAAATTCCCGTCTTTCCCACAAATGCCGACCGCAGCTCCCCCGGCTTGATTAATCAAAGAGACGAGTTCTTTATTCACCCGCCCCACAAGCACCATTTCCACAACATCCATTGTGGCTGCATCCGTAACCCTTAGACCATTTTTGAACTGGGTCTCAATCCCTAATCTGTTAAGCCAGTGATTGATTTCAGGTCCACCGCCGTGGACAACAACAATCTTCAGCCCCACAGAAGCCATGAAAACAATGTCACGGATCACCCCAGCCTTAAGAGACTCATCCTTCATCGCCGCACCGCCATACTTCACGACAATCGTTTTGCCAGCAAAAGACTGGATATAGGGTAGGGCTTCACTTAAGACTTTAACGCGATCATTATCGCTCAGCATTTTGAACCTAAGATAATGGCTGTAGGATTACTACGGCCCATTTTAGACCGAGTATTTGTGCATAAACAATTAATACTAAGTCCCTATCGTCTCTAAAACACCAAAACCTTTATCAGTATTTAAGATGATTGCCTTGTATACCTTCACCTGAATGAAGTTATACGACATAATCATGAAGAGTCATTAAAATCCCTAGCTATCTTAGCGACATCTCACTGATAGTAAGTTCATGAGTTACATCCGTTTGAATAACAAGGTTGTTCATGAGGGTTGACTTCTCAAAAAAACGATGCCAAGATAAGCAGACATACGAGGCTTAATCTGGCATGCGCGGGGTTAAATGCTAGAACGGGGTGCTTCGTCTGGTATTTCAATTAAGTGTTGCGGGGGTAACACAAATAGGTTTCAGAGAGTCTTAAGTCTCTCTCAATCTTTTTGCCTATTGTAAAAGATTTGCCCTTGCGCGACTCTTCTACTAATTTTATGACAACCAACATATTGGCCGAAAGCGGTTCTGCTTTCGCCTAATTCTTTGCTGACTCTACATTGTCATTCAGTGGTGATTTTCCTATGAAACTTCAAAAAGTCCTACCTCTCTCTGCAATTCTCGTTGGTTTCGCAGCTCTTCCTTCTTTTGCTGGGAGCTCCTATGTTGAGAACAGCTTCAACCTAAAGAATACTTACAACGGTCATTCTAATACTGACGTGGATGTTAATCAGGTCTATTGGGGGACTCGTTCCGCTGGTTCTGATGCGACCAAAGATGAGTACAGCATCACAACAACTGAGTACAACGAGAGCGGTGACGTTGCTGGCTCTTGGCGTGAGACTAATTTCTCAGAGGTTGATGTCGCTGATAAGTAGAGAGGTGCAAATAAGCTTAAGATAGCTATCGTATCTATCGCCTCTTCCTCCATGCCAGCAGCATTGCGTATCACTTTGACTGAAGATGAAGCATCAACTCTTCAAGACCTTCGCCAATCTCCAGCAGC